>JAQVTZ010000106.1 GCA_028699795.1 Clostridia bacterium
ACGCTTCATTTTTTTGCTCCTTAGAATAGACATGTTTTTCCATAATTATAGAGTACACCGACCTCATTGTCAACGGAATGGACCCGATACGAAGTGATTTTATCGTAAAATCCCCTTATTATATATATAACTTTGTCAACATTTTTGATTGCAAAATCATGTATATTGTTGTATACTTTCTTGTAAGAGTGACTATAACGAGAGGTAAGTATGGCAGACAAGAAACCCCAAGAAAAAAAGTCAGCAGGATTACAAATCAAGTTTCTGCGCAAACTGACCCCCGCGCCCGAAAAACGCAACGAACCTTCCAAAGGAGCTTATCCCGCAGGGCGGTTTAAAATGTGTTTCGATATTATCAAAAGCAATTTTTCCAACTTGGCTATTGTCAACATCTTAACGCTTTTGTTCGCGTTACCCATGCTTGCGGCGGTTGGTTTTGTCGCAGTTTTGGGCTTCGAACGCTTTTCGTATTTACTTCACGGTATTACAGAAACGCCATATTTGATGTCCAATCTTGGCATAGGTTTATCTCAAGGCGCATCAATTGCGGTGGCGAAAGCGGATATGCTGATAGCATACCGTGTTTTGTTTTCGGCAATTGCCGTCAGTTTGCCTATTTTAGGCTTTGGCCTTGCGGGCATCTATCATGTAGTAACAAAAATGGTATGGGGCGAAAGCTTTATTTGTAAAAAGGATAAATACGGCAACGATATCCCCCGCATGGTCATAGAATATTTCCGTGGCGTCAAATTATACTGGAAACAAACCGTAGTAATTATGTCTGTGTTCGCGGTGGTGTTCGCAGGCGCGAGCAACCTTATTATCGGATTCGTGCAAGGGCTTTGGCTTAACAACCTTAATGCGGGTCATTGGTTCGGGCTTATCTTAAGTTGCTTGGTTGGGTTTGTGTCCATTTTGGTACTGTTTAACCTGTTGCCTATGGTGGTTGCGTACGAGTTGCCTCTCGTCACAAAATTAAAAAATGCGTTTTTACTTTCGGCGGCGTTTCTTGTGCCGACAATGTTTATCATATCGATAGCATCCATACCCTTTATTTTGTTGGTGGGCGGCCCATTGCTCAAGATGCTTGCCGCATTGGCGTTATCTATGATAGGCTTTTCGTTTTTCTGTCTGATTTCAGCCAATTATTTAGGATATAATTCAGAAAAAATCATCGTACCGCTTTACGAAACCGTCCTCCTAAACGAAAGAAAGAAAAACAGCAAAAAAAAGAACAAAAAAGGTAATTCCAACAAAAAGCAATGAGCGAAATCATGAAAGCCGTAATCTTGGGCGGAAAAGCGCGTGTTGCCGTATCGGATACCACCGATATTGTCAATCAATCCATCCAAATGCATCAATTATCTCCGCTTGCTGCGGCCGCTTTGGGCAGAACGCTTACCGCGGGCGCTTATCTATCTTCTAATTTAAAAGGCAAAAAAGATAAGTACAGTATTGTCGTGAACGGCGGCGGCCCTTTGGGCAAAATTGTTGTTGCAGGAGAGGCGGGTTGTAATGTACGCGGTTTTGTAGAAAATCCTTATGTCGAACTTCCTTACAAAAACGGCAAGTTGGATGTGGGCGGAGCCGTGGGGAAAAACGGCGATATTACAATAATAAAAGACCTTGGTCTTAAAGAGCCTTATGTTGGCGTCAGTAAGTTGATCTCGGGCGAAATCGCCGAAGATTTTGCTTCTTATCTATTAAAGAGTGAAGGGATAACCGCCGCGGTTGCTTTGGGGGTGCTTACGGACATGCGCGGATGCCGCGCGGCGGGCGGCGTGATAGTGGAGGCCATGCCCGATGCTACGGACGAAGATATAATTATCTTAGAAGACATCATGACCAATTTTTCCGGTATCAGTTCAATGCTTGCAGAAAAAAGCGCAAAACAAATCATGGATTTTTATTTCGGGCATTTAGACGCCGAGATTTTTCCATCACAAAAGATTACACTCCAATGTCATTGCAAAAAGAAAATAGAAGGCGTGGTAAGAAGTCTTGGCAGAAACGAGGCCGAAAGTATTATAGCGGAAAGCGGCAAAATTGAAGTGCGTTGCGATTTTTGCAACACAGTATATACCTTTCATCAAGACGAACTGGATAAGCTATTCGGGAGGGCGCATGGCAATCATTCTAAATTTAAATAACCAAAACGCCGAATTTTATTATAACCTTGCGCTCGAGCAAATGGAAGCAGGAATTTATTACGAAGCGATACTCAACCTTATTAAAGCGAACGAGCGCGCGGATAGTCCCAATTATAAATTGCAACTTGCCGAAGCGTATTATCATACTCAAAACTTTACCCAATCTACCAATATATATATTAAGCTGTTTTTTGAGAAACGCAGACTCGCCTATATTCTTGCCATCTATCGCAATCTGTTGCTGATGGGACGAACGATGGATGCCCGCAAATTTATACTGTCATGTTTCCGTGAAATCGATTCCATTTTTACAGATTCCTACGAAGACTTGCCCGAAATGGAAGAAGACGAACTGCAAAAGGTTATGGGACTTGCCGAAAGCGAAGATTTCAAAGGTTTTCTTAACCTTATGGACACATATAACGAATCAACTCTATCACAACTAAAAGAGTTGGTTATGAAGTCGGATTACGATAAGGCCGTCATGAAGGCGATGGAAATCCCTCCCGAATCAAAGTTGTACGATAGCGCGCGAGAGATTATTTGCATCTGTTCTCAGGCAAGAGGCGATTACGAATTGGCGGAGAAAACAGCAAAAGAATTGTCTTTCGACACGCCTGACAATGTGGTAGCTTTTGGCGTGCTTGCAACGATGCCGGACAGAGTATGTAGAAAAGAGATTGAAGAGCGCGCAGCATCCTTGGCGCCGCTTATCAAAAACTCTTCGGGGAAGGCGTTGGACTTTCTAAAAACTTTGTCGCACACCGCGCATACAGACCTTTTCGATAAGTATTTACAAGAAATTTATGAAGAGAACTCTTGTGTGTTCGACATCATAGCGTACAAAATGTTTTGTTTGTTTGCCAAAGGCAAAAAAGCAGAGGGAAAAGCCCATCTAAAGCGGTTGCAAATGTTGTTTCCAAATGATTTTTTGGTGAGAGCTTATACGGGATTTGTGGACGCGGGTATCCCTTCCCACTGTTGGGAAGAACTGAAATTTATGCCGTATTGCTCGGATACGGAAGTGGTAGAGAAAAGGTTTTTTGGCTTGGAATCGGCGCGGAAAAACAAAAAGAAAACAACCGAAGAAATCGGGAACCTGTTGTGCGCGATGTTTTGCGAGGGGGATCAAGAAGTGTCGCTTATTATAGAACGCGCAATGAGAACCTGTTTCCATGTAAAACATACCCCGTATCGCTTTTTTGAGGATTTGTTGTCGGATATCAATCTTTCGGCGGAAATCAAGTGTGACTTAATCTACTATATGCTGATGTACGGATGGGATTCCATGGTCAATGTGATGATGGGGGATACCTTTGTGCGTTGCCGTTTGGAGTCTTTGGGCAGCACCGAATGGCAGATCAAACCCACAAAAATATATTGTGAAATTTATACTCAAATGATTTCGGACGGAGAGGTCCCCAATGCGCAAACGCTTTTTGAAGTCATAGACAGCATGCTCAAAATCGGTATGAAAAAAAGCATGAAAGACGAGTCTTTATTTGCAGTCGCCCATTATCTTTACGAACTCAAACTGGGCTCCGAAGACGAAGTTTTTGAAGAGTATATCGATATTTACGACGCCAACCCAGTGACGGCGCAAAAGTATTACGAAGTATTTAAAAATATCATAGAGTAGCAGTAATAAAGATAGACTAAAAAAGGCTGTCGCGAACCGTAACAGCCTTTTTGTTTATGCTCTTTTGTCTATGCCGTTACTGGGATAGCACAATAATTCGTGAATCCTGTGGAATGTCGAATCGGCCGTACAGACTGCCAAGATGTGATACGAAAAACCACCTTGCGAGTGCTGCGACGGCAAAGCCGATAAAGCCGCCGAACAGGATGTCGGACAGATAATGCGCGCCCATGACGATGCGGCTTATCCCTACAAGCGCCGTATAGATCGCGGGAAACACCCAAAACATCCATTTGTATTTGGCGAATTTAGAATACATGTCGGGCAAAATAATCAAGAAAAAGGAAGCCGAAGCGGCGACCGTATGCCCCGACGGGAAAGACTTAAAAGCGTCATGGTCGATTGCTTTATAAGAAGAGACATAGTCGCCCGCGCGTAAAGGGGATTTGAACAAGAATTCCGGCTTGTACCAAGGAGAAAATCCTTGAAACAAGTCGCCGCCTCTCACATAGGTTGCGATGAGTTCGGCGTTTGCGTCGTTGTCTACCATCGTACGGAAGCGTTGGCGCGACCAAAGAATTTTCATAATTTGCACGATAACATTGCTTAAAGCGGCAACTACAGCGATAAATAGTGCAAGAACCAACAGTTTGCGCATCACTTTTTTGTCCACTTTGACGGTTGCCAAAAGCGCGCAAGCGGTGAGTATCAGGCAAAAAACGATTTTGTAAACGACAGAGTAAGATATTGTTTCACGGATGAAGTTTCCCCAAAACCAACTGCCTATCGCATAGTACCACCCTACAAAAACAAGAGCGGCGCTTACAACTTTCCATAGGATTGTATGTGTTTTGGTTTTCCCGAAATCTTGATGAAACAAAATGGTACCCACAATCGGCGCCGCAAGATAACTGGGAAGTTCGCCCAGTTTGTCGAAATACTGTCCGAACAGGCTGTTCGGATTGTACAATGCTTTGTTGATAGCAAGGTCGAAAAATGCGGCAAGGACGGCAATTACAACAAACGCGCCCGCGCATATCCCGATTTCTGTCCAACCTTTTTTCGTTATTTTTTGCATGGTCTTCTCCCTTAATATTCTAGTTTCTTAATAAAAAATTCGTCCAATTCGTCCAAAGGCAGCCTGATTTGTTCCATCGTATCGCGGTCGCGTACGGTAACGGTGTTCTGTTCCTCCGTTTCAAAATCGACTGTAACACACCAAGGCGTGCCAATTTCGTCCTGACGGCGATACCGCTTGCCGATGCTGCCTGTTTCGTCGTAAACGGCAGCGAATTTTTTGGAAAGAGCGCGATAAATTTCGGTTGCTTTTGCACCAAGTTGTTTCTTTTGTAAAGGTAATACCGCAACTTTGTAAGGCGCAATCGCGGGGTGCAAATGCAGTACCACACGGCTGTCTCCACCGCCCAAGTCTTGTTCGTCATAAGCATTGCAAAGGAATGCCAGTACCACTCTGTCCGCGCCTAGTGACGGTTCGATACAGTAGGGCACATACCTTTCGCTTGTGACGGGGTCGGTATATTCTAATGATTTGCCAGATTTTTCCATATGCGCTTTTAAGTCGAAGTCGGTTCTGTCTGCGATGCCCCAAAGCTCTCCCCAACCGAACGGGAACATAAACTCGAAATCTGTTGTTGCATTGGAGTAATGCGAAAGCTCTTCTTTGTCGTGGTCACGAAGCTTTAAATTTTCGGGTTTCATGCCCAGCCCCAATAACCATTGGTGGCAAAAATCTTTCCAGTAATGAAACCATTCTAAATCGGTGCCCGGTTTGCAGAAGAATTCCAATTCCATTTGTTCGAATTCTCTTGTACGGAAAGTGAAGTTGCCGGGGGTGATTTCGTTGCGGAAGCTCTTGCCGATTTGCGCGATACCGAAAGGCACGCGACTGCGTGACGACCGTTGCACATTGGCAAAATTGACGAAAATACCTTGCGCTGTTTCGGGACGAAGATAAACCGTATTTGCGGTATCCTCGGTTACACCTTGAAAAGTCTTGAACATAAGATTAAACTTGCGCACGCCCGTAAAGTTGCTGTTGCCGCATACGGGACACTTGATTTTTTTGTCCACAATAAACTTTTCCATCTGTTCGTTGGTCCAGCCTGCCAGCTTAATCTCCAACTTGTTTTTGGCGATATAATCTTCTATCAGATTATCCGCGCGGTGGCGACTACGGCACTCTTTGCAGTCCATCAGCGGGTCGGAAAAGCCTCCGACATGTCCGCTTGCTTCCCAAACGAGAGGATTCATGAGAATTGCGCAGTCTACGCCGACATTATATTCGTTTTCTTGAACAAACTTTTTCCACCAAGCCTTTTTCACATTGTTTTTAAGTTCGACACCTAAAGGGCCGTAATCCCAAGTGTTTGCCAGTCCCCCATAAATTTCGCTTCCGGGATATATAAATCCTCTGCCCTTGCAAAGAGATACAAGTTTCTCCATTGTCAGTTTTGCCATTGTCGTCTCCTAAAGTAATAATCAATAGCAATATCATATAAAAAATAAGGGATGAAGTCAATAGAAGAAAGGAAATTAGTAAAGAGTCTAAGTGAGAGATAAATTACAAATAG
>JAQVTZ010000107.1:0-1753 GCA_028699795.1 Clostridia bacterium
AGAAAGGCAACATCGCCATGGGGTCACGGCGTACAACGCCTACTGCTCCCGCTTGCGCGGCTGTGGTTTCGGACGCCATGGTCGCACCCACGAATACGCCGTGTTTCCAATCCCTTGCCTCATAGACCAACGGAGCAGCTTTCGCGCGTCTGCCACCGAAAATAATTGCGGAAATCGGTACGCCTTTTGCGTTATCAAACTCGGGAGAAAGGCAGGGACAATTCTTGATGGGCGCGGTAAAACGACTGTTGGGGTTTGCGCCCAATATCGGTTTTCCTGCCGAATCGGTCATGCCACCGTGCCAAGGTTTCCCCGTCCAATCTTCCGCTTTGGCAGGCGGATTCTTGTCTAAACCCTCCCACCAAACAGTTTTGTTTTTGGTGTTGAGTACCACATTGGTAAATATGGTATCTCTTTTGGTAGATTCTAACGCATTAAAATTGGACTTTGCATTGGTACCGGGGGCCACACCAAAGAATCCCATTTCGGGATTGACGGCATACAGCATACCGCCCCTACGCCTACGCAACCATGCAATATCGTCGCCGATTGTAAATACCTTGTAACCTTTGGAGGTATAAGTTTCGGGGGGAATCAGCATGGCAAGATTGGTTTTGCCGCATGCCGAAGGAAATGCGCCGCAGATGTATTTGGTTTCGCCATTCGGTTTTTGTACGCCGAGAACAAGCATGTGTTCAGCCATCCAACCTTCTTTCCAGCCTTGATAGCTTGCGATACGCAGCGCCAGACATTTTTTGCCAAGAAGTACATTGCCGCCGTATCCGCTATTTATGGAATATATCACATTGTCCTCGGGGAAATGACAAATATAACGGTTTTCGAGATCAATCTGTACTTTGGCATGAACGCATTTGACAAAATTATCGGTACCGTCGAGTTTATCCAATACCTTTGGCGTCACTCTGGTCATAATAATCATGTTAAGAACAACATAAATGCTGTCGGTAAGTTCAATTCCGTATTTGGCGAAAGGACTCCCGACCTTGCCCATACTAAACGGTATCACATACATTGTGCGGCCTTTCATACTGCCTTTTGCAATAGCGTCCAATTTGGCATAAGCTTCTTGGGGGTCCATCCAATTGTTGGTAGGGCCAGCATCCTCTTTATCGCGGCTGCAGATATAAGTGCGGTTCTCTACACGCGCGACATCGTTTACCGCCGTACGGTGATATACACAACCGGGCAAAAGTTTGTTATTCAGTTTTTTTATTTCGCCTGTAGAGTGGGCGATATTGGTAAGTTCTCTTTTTTGAGCTTTACTACCGTCTATCCAAACGATATTATCTGGGGTCATCAATTCGGCATATTTTTTGATAAAATCCAATACATACTTGTTGTTAGTCATAAAATGTCGAAACTCCTCATTATAGAATAAAGTTATTTTACCAAATAAAACAAAAAATTCCTAATAAAATTGCAAGATGTTACATATTGCCTTTTTTTAAGAAAAAAATAGGTAAAAAAATAAATTTTAGTAAATTGGGAACCTCTATTTAGCCCCCGCTTGTCATTTTGTGTTTGCAGCATATAGTAATTGCCAAACCCAAAATGCAAGGCTGTTCGGTAATTTTGGCGCCCTTCCTCACCTCATCGCGCTTTTGCTTATTACCTTTATGCAAAAGCGTGCAAACGGTTGCACCGTTTGACGGTTCGCCTCACCTTATGACGCTTTTGCTTAATGCTTAGATGCAAAAGCGTACAGATTTGCTTTAGCAAATCTTACGGTTCG
>JAQVTZ010000107.1:1853-6283 GCA_028699795.1 Clostridia bacterium
ACGGTTCGCCTCACCTTATGACGCTTTTGCTTAATGCTTAGATGCAAAAGCGTACAGATTTGCTTTAGCAAATCTTACGGTTCGGTTGGCATAAAACCGCCTAATTTCCTCGACAATAACGCTGCTATTGCCTTCGTCAAAACGGCGTTTTTCTACTCGAAAATCCATCCAAAATTCCTCGAAGGTGCTAAATAGAGGTTCCCAAATTTCGAGAAAAGAAATTTTAATAAAGTAGAGGTTCCCAAATATCGGTTCTAAGAAAAATTGATTTGTATTTTATATTCGACACAACCTGTCAATATTGCTTTTTTATCTGTGCTAATCTTACCGCCCTTAGCATAGTTTCTTTTGTCACAATCTAAATACCTAATTTCTTCACTATAATACTCAATTTCTTGTACTTTACCGCTTTTCAAGGTAAAATCTATCCTTTCGGTTACAATGCGGTCAATGATCTCTTCGCCGTTGACAGTCCAATTGTAAACGCCCTCATTGTTTTTAATCATTATGCCCTCGTTATCTTTATAAGAGTTGTCTTCCTCATCAAAAACCGCTTCGCCACCGCCGAAAAGCAATACTTTTTCTGTCTCTATCCTTATGATCTCTTTGGAAAACCACCTTACAGATTTGCATTCGGTATTGCCTCCGATATCATCCTTTTGATAATCCGCCAGAACGGTAGCAAGCAAGTTAATGGAAGACTCATCGACGGTTTCCGTTGTCTCGTTATATAACACGATGCTTGCGGGGGCAAGCGTTTCTCCCGTCAAGGAATCTTTTTCGGGAGGGTACATTATTTCTTGTCGCGTAACATAGAGCTTGTTTTCCCATTTAATTTGATAACGGTATTGTGTTTCTACCCACTCTGTATTGTCGGCGTCTTCCCAATTCGTACGGTTAACAGCCTTATTGTAATTGATGACGGGGTCATCCGAAAAGCAAAACGCCGTATCTCCGTTATCATAACGCTGCTTTTGGCTTGCTTTCTGTTTTTCGGAATACAAAACTAAACTTCGGGAAGTTACCGTAAAGGATGCGGAATAAGCATTTACCGAACATGTCGCTAAAACTGCTTGGTTCAACTTTTGGTAAACTTCTGTTTTATTGCCGTTGCAACCTGCAAGCGAAATACAAAGAATAATGAACAAAAAAGCGGCTATCGCGTTGCGAAATCGTATCATATCGCGCCTCCGCTTTCAAGTTTTTCTTTTTCTCTTCTTAAAGCAAGCTTCACTTGTATTTTGTTTATTTTTTCGCCTGTTAAAGTATAAAAGAACATGGGGATAATCGATGTTAGATTGAGCACCGCGGGGATAATCGTGAATATCATGAACAAGCCTTGTTTGGTATACTCTGACTGTTTGGGAAGATGCCCCGTAAGAATATTGAGCGGCTGACTAAACAGGAAAAAAGCAAGCAAAACGGTAAGAAAATAATCTTTGAGACCGCTTGCCACTTTGCTGCGCAACCCCATAAGCGAATAAGTAATCCCTTCTTGGCGTTGGCCATGTGTAAACTCCCAATAATCTATGGTATCCGCCGCCATCAGACTGGGTACGACATTTAGAATGCCTACGGGGAGCATGGTAACGAACATCAATGCCGCGATAATATACCAAGGTGTGGTATAGCCAACGAAAAAGACGATTGTAAGGCAGACGGAGTGCCAAATCGTCGCCAAAATAAACAACTGTTTTGCGTTGAATCTTTTCTTTAGCATGGGCGCAAACAGCATTCCCAGCATCGACGCTATCGCGCCCGGCAACGCGAAAGCAATTTGCAACGAGCCGTTATTATAGATATAACAAACAATATAGATAATAATCGCGCTTACGAGGTTGCGGAAAAAGGTAAGAAGATTGGCAAGTATCAGCATGAGAAACTCTTTATTGCGGAATAAATAAACAAACCCGTCCAAAATTCTGGGCGTTTTGGAAGTAGGCTCGATGCGTTCCCTTATTACCAGCCCGCTCATCAACATCAATACCGGCGCAATCAGACCTATAATGACAGCCGTACCCGTATAGGTGAACTCATAATTGCTTTTGGTAAGAATAAGTCCTACCGAAATAAGCACCAAAGCGGATTGCTCCCCTACCGAGCCGAGTATCCTGCTGATCGAAATCATTTTGGTTCTTTCGTCTATATTGGGCGAAACCACTGCGGGCAAACCCGCTTGAGGCACACCCGTTACCGTTCCCAACATGCCAAAAGTAATATAGGTTGCGTACATATAAATGATTTGCTCGGAAGGTGTCAAGCCTCTCCAATTTACAAACAGCAGTATGGAAAACAACGAAAACGGAATACATCCAAAAATAAGATACGGGCGCATTTTGCCCCATTTTGTACGAGTTTTATCGGCGATAACCCCCATGATGGGGTCATTGATACCGTCCCATATCTTAGATACAAGAAACATGGTGCCCACCGCAACCATCGGTATATTCATAATGGAAATATAGAAAAACAGCAAGTACCCTTGCGCCATGCCGCTTACGGCGCTGCTTGCAAAAGTGGCTAAAGCAAACCAAACATATTCTTTTTTGGTGATATATTTTTTGTTTAACAGATCTTGTTGGCAAACTTCTTCCATTACATACCTTGCAAGCGGAATGATGACTTGTTTACGCTTCTATGAGGATTTTTTAACATTCAATCGGTTCACAGCAAATCACCGCAATGCAAGTGATTTCTTAATATACCGATTTTTTGCGCCTAACTAAAAAGACGATTAACGAAGATACGATGGCAATACCGACAATTACAAAGACGGATATCCCTATGATAGAATTGGTGCCGGATGTGCCTACAATTGCATATTCTCCGGGTAAACTTGCCTCGAATTCGAGATACCCTTCTTCGTCCAGCGTATACGCAAGTTCTGTAACCTTTCCGTCTTGCAAGCATCTTAGTTTCAGCACTCTGTTAGAAATCACAGTTTCATCCAATTGGATACGCACGGTGGAAGCGCCTTGAAGTGTTGTATCTTCTGTTCCGTCCAATGACAGTTGGATGAGCGTCAAAACACTTCTTCCCCAATAGTCTGTATAATTTTTGTTCATTTCGGGGGTAATATTGTTTTGTAACGAACAAACCAGTTCGGCATTGGGGTCGATTCCGTTCGCATGATACAAGGTAGAAATAATGTTCCCCTCTTCGTCCTTAAGTTCTGCCGTTGTGGCAAGTACTGTTACCGTTACCGCTACATCCGCCGCTTTGTCGTGCAAATTGTCTTCGCGAGTGGTAAGCGTGACGGCGTATACTCCGGGCTCGATAAAGGAATTAAGAACTTCGGAGTCGTGTAGTAAATAAACAATAGTATCCGCATAAAGCACATTGGCAACGATTGAATGGGCATTGCCGTCGTAAACAAACTCAAAACTGTTTTGGGGAACACTAATAAGCGGTTTTGCTTTTTGCATCACAAGTTGCCTGCTATCCGAACTAAGCGAATAGTTGGGGGCGGGTGTGATAAATTCCGCTGTTACTTGGTATGTATCAGGCAATTTAAAAACATTGTCACCGTTGGTCATCCCTATCACGCTTACTTCTAAATCGACCCTATAATCATAAATAGTAAGAAAATACGCCTGTACCCGCATTAACTGGTCGTAACCGTTATAGAAAAAGATTTCTTTTTGGGTGTCGGTATATTGGAAATACCATTGGACCGATACTTCTTCGGGCATAACGATAAATTCTTGGTCTGCATTGGCAAACACATAACTGCCGTCAGCGGTAGTCGCGTGCGCCGTATAAGGCAATTCGGAAGCCTCGCTTTCGGCGCCAGACACGACAATGTTGAGCGGATTGCCAATAACATCCTCGGCGTAAGCCGTAGGTTTATGGCTTTCTCCGTCATAAACAAATTCTAAGTTGCTCCAGACAATGGTAGTGGTTAACGGCGTGATATCGTACTCGATGGTGCTGCCAGATAAGATGTAATTATTATTGGTAGTTGATACCGTAAGCGTATGTCTCCCTACCAAGTGACTGACGCCGTTATAAAGAAGTGTAAGCGGATTGCTTTGCAAATCATAAGCCGTTGCAGTAGGATACTGGTCTGTGCCGCTATATTGGAACACCGTCACTTCGCTCCATTGGGTAACAACGCTTTTGGGTAATATGGTTGCTATGGCTGTATCTTCGGCGGTGTTGGCGCCCTCTAAATCGGAGGTGACACGCACACTGTAGTTTCCGCTTTCGTCCACATCGTAAAGTTGGAGATTGTTGGAGGTTTGCCCCGTTATTTCGTTGCCGTCACGGTACCAAATATAAGAATAATTTACCCCGTCATAAGCGTTGATATTTGCCCAAAGCCTGATATTATCGCCGTAGGTAGCAATGACATCATTTACGCCTACTGTGATGGGAACGGGACGGAAATCCGCAAAAACCGTATGGTCGCCCTCGGGCATGACAGCTTC
>JAQVTZ010000108.1 GCA_028699795.1 Clostridia bacterium
TTGATAAAAGGAGTGTTTACGGGGTTCAAAAACGGCATTGGCAGTGTAGAAATACAAAGGGTGTACAACCCCATGCCGCCCAAGCACGGATATATATATTAAAGTACAAATTGGGCACCTCTATTTAGCCCCCGCTTGTCATTTTGGGGTTTGTGGCATATTGACTGCCAAACCCAAAATGCAAACGCTGTTCGATAATTTCGGCGCCCTTTCGGCATAAAACCGCCTGTTTTCCTCGACAATAGCGCTGCTATTGCCTTCGTCAAAACGGCGTTTTTCTACTCGAAAGTTCATCCGAGATTCCTCGAAGGTGCTAAATAGAGGTTCCCAAATTACAAATATGGTATCGCTAATCGCTTAAGATATTTCCGACCAATGTAGTTTTTTGCTTAAAGCAAATCTTACGGTTCGGTTTTGGCATAAAACCGCCTAATTTCCTTGACAATAACGCTGCTATTGATTTCGTCAAAACGGCGTTATTCTGTTTCTAGCTCCAAAATACATTATATTTGCGATTCTATTTATCCTCATTTGTAATTTGTACATTGTAATTTGGGTACCTCTATTTAAGGGAATACTTCATAAATACAATTAAGAAAAGTGAAATACTATGTGCGTAAATTAGCCAAAAAAATATTCGGCTGTTTTTGTGCCTTTTTCGCCCCTATCCGTCTTTTCCCTCAATTCGTATCCCGATACGCCTCTTCGGAAAATCACCGTATCTGGACGAAAAATTCATCAAATCCAGCTCGAAGTATTTATGAAGTATTCCCTTAATTAGAGTCCCAAGTAATTTTATAGCTTCCCTTGTGTTTGACGGCAGTTACTCTAATGGTATATTTCCCCGCCTCTGCAAGTGTTGCGGTATAACTTCCCGCGCTTATGTTTTCTCTAAAGAAAACTGCATTGTCTATCTCGTTGTTTTTTGCAACATATAAATCTAGTCTTCCGCTTTCAGATGTTATCTCGATAGCCATAGTTTTGGTTTCGCCATCTTTTATCTTAATGATTCTTTGTTTATAGCCGTCAAAGTATTCGTATCGCATAGACATTTGAGAACAAGTATTGTTTTGCACGGATTTGCGCGTGACAAAAGAACCCGTAACACAAGAGCATAATAAAAGCGGTAACAGCAAGAATAAGGATAGGATGCATAATTTTCGTTCTTTCATAGTCATCTCCTAAAGAATATTGTATGGTGTTATTATATCTCATAGAATAATTTAGTGATTGCTTTTTTAGAATGTTTTTTGCAAAGTCGAAATATATTGATAATGGTATTAAAAGGAGTTTATCAACAAAATAATTTAATAATCATAAAAAAAATTGTATTTTGCTATTGAAATCTATTCTATTAAGTAGTAAAATGACACATATATGCAAATCGCATCAATTAAGGAGGTTTTTTTATTATGTCCAAAAAGACGCAAGCCCCAGCCGAAGCTCCGGTATATGAACCGGTTGTCAAAAGGCCTTCGGTGTCGTTCAGAGTAATGAACAATTGTGCCCCTGTACCTGTTGCAAGACCTGCTGATTTTATTCAGCTTACTCCGGTCGTACAACCGTTGCCCATAGTGCCTTACAGCACACAGCTGCAGCCTTTGGCTCAGTTCGATGAAGAAGACGAATATTGATCTTCTGAGTATTGTATTAGTGAGGTAAAAAATGGCTAATTATCCCGAAAAAAATGTAGTAACACAAAACGGAGTCGTGACTCCGTATCTCAATGCTTACGGTAAAGCATTTACCGAAAGATTCAGCACCGACGAAGATTTTTTCTTCGAGGCTTCCCCCGCCAATTATTCACCCATAGCAGGCAAAGCGGATCCCGCTCCCGAGTACCAACCTACATACGCTCCTGCAAAAACTTGCGGTTATAAGAAGTGTCCCGTAGCCATCATTATCGTGCTTATTCTTTCTTTGTTGGTGATTGCTTTTGCCGCGATAAGCTATATCGGCATAGATGCTATCAGCGATTACACTACCGTATACGGTGTAGACTCTATCGATGGTATGGTCCAAGACACGATCAATCTCTTTAAGGACGGCGGAGCCAAAGTTTTGGATTACATTGTTCCTATCGCACTTTTGGCAGGTATCGTCATTGCTTTCTGCATCTTTATTTCCGCAATTGCGGGTCTTGCTTCCAAAGGCAGAATCCTGTTCTGGATAGCCGCTCTCGTTATGGTTGTTCTTACTTTGGCTTCTGCAGTATGCTACTTTATCAGTTTGGATAGCGTTGGATTTGTAGATTTTGTTACCCCCGGTGGTGACTATCTGCAAATTGGTTTCTTCATATTGCTTGGCTTACAACTTCTTACACTAGTTGTTGCTTGCTTTGCCAACAAAAAAGTTTGCAAATAGTTTATACATTTCAAAACAAAAAGGCACTGCAATGTGCCTTTTTTGTTGTATTTTATGAAGTGATCTCTTAATTATCGTCGCTTTCGAACAGGTCTTTACCGACGCCGCAGACGGGGCAAACATAATCATCGGGAACATCTTCCCATTTGGTGCCTTCGGGAACGCCGTTATCGGGATCGCCTGTGGCCTCGTTGTATACATAACCGCATACTGTGCAAACATATTTCATAATAGTACCTCCGAATTTTTATTTTTTGCGCTAACCGCGCTTGGTTTTGATATCCTCGGCAATTGCTCTTGCCAAAGTTTCTAGATCAAGTAATTGCTTTTCTTTAAGGGAAGACTTGATGGTTATCACTTCTCCTAATGTTTGAATGTCTTTGAGTTTTCCTAGCTGTTCGGCGATAAGTTTTGCGCTTACAGGCGCCCAACTTCCGTTTTGTATATAGGACACCGTTCTGTTCTGAAGATTATGTGCCACTATGTCATGCACAAAGGTTTCCATGTTGGTAAATAAGCCCATGTTGTAGGTTAAGGATGCAAATACAATGTGCGAATAGCGGAAAGCATCAGACAACAAATACGAAAAATGGGTAGCTGAAACATCTCTAATGGTAACCTTAACGCCGATTTCTGACAATTTACAGGCGAGCACCTCTGCCGCGTTTTCGGTGTTGCCGTAAATGGATGCACATACAATCAGCACGCCCTGTTCTTCGGGGGTATACGCGCTCCATTTTTTATATTGGCCCATAAAGGTAGCAATATCTTTGCGCCATACAAACCCGTGCAGGGGGCAAATCGCGCGGATATCGATACTTTCGGCTTTCTTGAGGAGTGCTTGTACTTGCGGACCGTATTTTCCTACGATGTTGGTATAATACCTGCGCGCCTCATCCATGTGGTCTTTTTCAAACTCGACTTCGTCCGCAAACAGCGCGCCGTCCAGCGTACCAAAACTTCCGAACGCATCTGCACTGAACAAAATTTTGTCCTGTGCGTCATAAGTGACCATAACTTCGGGCCAATGCACCATAGGCGCCATAAAAAAAGTAAGCGTGTGCCTGCCGGTGCAAAGTGTGTCACCCTCTTTAACAAGTTGTGCGCGTGAGTCGATATCGAAGCCAAAAAATTGTTTGATCATGGCAAGGCTTTTCGCGTTGCAAATGATTTTGATATTGGGATATTTGCTTATCAGTCCTTCCATTGCTGCGGCGTGGTCGGGCTCCATATGGTGCACAACAAGATAATCGGGACTCTTACCTTTAAGCGCATAGGCGATATTTTCGAAAAATATGCCGCTTACCGCTTTGTCTACGCAATCAAAAATAACTGTTTTACTATCTAACAACAGATAAGAATTATAAGAGACGCCGTTTGGGATAGGATAGATATTCTCAAAAAGCGCCAGCCTTCTGTCGTTTGCTCCTATCCAAATGAGGTCTTTGTTTATCTTTCTTGTACAATACATGATTCACCTTAGAAATTTATCGTAGTTATATTATATAGCATAAAAGCTTACTTGTCTATAAAAAGTTTGTGAACACAAGTCGCTATTGTGTGTTATAATATAAACAGTATTATAGTAAGGAGGTATGGATTACGGATCCCGCATATTTCAAAAAGAAGATGCAAAATCTTAAAAACAGCACCCATCTTACTGACTCTGATATAGAGCATCTCCAGCACAATGCTTTGCACAAGACCTACAACAAAGGCTATAATATTCACGGTGATGACGGAACTTGCACAGGTGTCGTGTTTATCAATTCTGGCATCATTAGAATATATATTATGTCCGACGAGGGCAAAGAGATCACGCTCTACCGTCTTTACGAAGACGATTTCTGTATGCTGTCGGCATCATGCGTTTTGCAGTCTATCAGCTTCGAGGTCCATGTTGACGCCGAAACCGATTGCGATGTCTTTGTCATTAGACCAGATGCTTTCCGCAATCTGATGGATCGCAACCTTTACTTAGCAAATTATGCCCTCAACACAACAGTAGGCAGATTCTCGGAAGTCATGTGGGCGATGCAACAAGTTCTGTTTATGAGTTTGGATAAGCGGCTAGCAGTCTTTTTGTATGACGAATACGCAAGGACGGGCCGTTTATTGATTAAAATGACGCACGAACAGATTGCAAAACACATAGGAAGCGCCCGCGAAGTCGTGTCCAGAATGCTCAAATATCTATCCAGAGACGGTATTGTCGAGGTCGTGCGGGGCGGCATCACCATCTTAGACAAATCCAAACTCCAAAACCTGATTCATAACTGATAACGGAAAGCAAAGCTTGCTTTAAGCAAGCATTGCCAAGATAGCCGCCTTCGATTTTAATCCTACGGATTTATTCTTAAGCTTTCCGTTTTCCATCACAACAAGGGTGGGTATGCTGAATACACCAAACTTGTTTGCAAGCTCGGGTTCTTTATCTACATTCACCTTATATACTTCGTACTTGCCGTTTGCTTCGTTAGCAAGTTCGGCTATTGTGGGGGATAACATGACACAAGGTCCGCACCAATCCGCAAAAAAGTCGATAAGGACAGGAACATTGCTCTTCATTACCTTTTCGTCAAAAGACTTTACTGTTAATTCTGTTGCCATAATATATTCTCCTTTTACTCAGATATAGTATCCGATGATTTTACTGTTATTATAATACCACAACTTCACTTTGTATGTGATGTTAGTCACAAAAAAACAAAAAATTTTGTGACTGTGGTCACAGAAAAAAAGAAAAAAATCGAATATAATGTATCTAAAAAAGGAGGCAAATATGAAAATATCATTAAATGAAGACAAAAAAATAGTAGACATGTTAAAAACCCGTATGGAAACGAACGGTGGTTATTGTCCTTGCCGCAGAGACCATACGGAAGATACAAAATGTATGTGCAAAGAATTCCGAGACCAAATCGCGGACCCCGATTACGAAGGGTATTGCCATTGCATGCTTTACTATAAATCAAAATAATATAGAATCATTATATACATAATATCAACAATCAATCAAAAAAACAAAAGGAGGAGTAACAATGGAACAAAACTACAGCATGCCGTTAATCGGCGACCAAGCACCCGCGTTTCAAGCAGTCACCACACAGGGGATAATCAACTTTCCCGAGGATTACAAGGGCAAATGGGTCATCTTATTTTCGCATCCGGCAGACTTTACGCCCGTGTGCACCACAGAGTTTATGACTTTTGCGTCTATGGCAGAAGAGTTTAAGGCCCTCAATACCGAATTGATAGGCTTATCCGTAGACTCGCTTTATGCGCACATTGCCTGGCTTCGGAAAATCAAAGAGCTCGAATGGAAAGGAATGAAGGATATCGAAGTCAAGTTCCCCCTTATCGAGGACATTAAGATGGATGTAGCCAATAAGTTTGGCATGATTCAGTCGCAATCCACCACACAAGCCGTACGCGCCGTTTTCGTCATAGACCCCAAAGGCATCGTACGCACCATATTGTACTATCCCGCTTCTATGGGACGCAACTTCGACGAAATCAAAAGGATTATTATCGCCTTGCAAAAAGCGGACAAAGAAGGCGTTGCAACACCCGCCGACTGGCGCCCCGGTCAAGATACCATCGTTCCGCCTCCCGGCTCTTGCGGTACTGCAAAACAGCGTATGGATAGCCAAGACGATGATAACTATTGTTTGGACTGGTTCCTTTGCTTCAAAAAAGAAAAAAAGCAATAGTCTTCCCTTAAATAGGGGTATCCCAATTTATCATTCCTAAATATAGCACCCGCATTTTGGATCATGGCAATTTTCAACTGCTAAGCCCAAAATGCGGGTGCTTATTTGGTAATATTGGGAGCCTCTGCTCACCTTATAACGCTTTTGCATATTCTCGAACGCAAAAGCGTACAGATTTGCT
>JAQVTZ010000109.1 GCA_028699795.1 Clostridia bacterium
AGCAACCGCAAACTTAGAGCGGAAAAATCCCGTATCGAGTACAAAATAAATAAAGCGGCTTTGGCGCGCGCATTTGCGCGTATGCGGTTGGCAAAAAAATAATTTTTTGTTATAATTATTTTGGGATTTTTCAAAGAATGAAAAAATGGAATTTTTTCCGTTGACGGTGCATTTTGCGTCAATCCCTTGCCGAAACCAATTATTTCGATTGCCTTATAGATTTAAGGTGATTTGCGGCAGACTAAATAGGAACAATGGAGGTTTTTATGGTTACACTTAAACCGGGCGGCGGCTATTATTGCAAAGGGAAAGTTTGCGAAAACCCCGCAAATGCCGGATTGTCTTCGTCCGAAATCGGAGAGGCTTATAAAAAAACCGCGGCTTACCGTATTCTTGAGGCGCACAACACCTTGCCAAAAACCGAGAAAGGCGCGCTGTTGTCGCTCAAGTTCGATGCGCTTGCTTCGCACGATATTACCTATGTTGGCATCATACAGACCGCCAAAGCGATTGGACTGCAAAAGTTTCCCGTACCCTATGTGCTGACCAATTGTCACAACAGTCTATGTGCCGTAGGCGGTACGATCAATGAAGACGACCATATGTACGGGTTATCAGCCGCCAAAAAATACGGCGCCGTCTATGTGCCCGCTCATCAGGCAGTCATTCATACCTTTATGCGTGAAATGTACGCGGGCGGCGGTAAAATGATACTCGGCAGCGACTCTCATACCCGTTACGGCGCACTCGGCACCATGGCGATAGGCGAGGGCGGACCCGAATTAGTAAAGCAAATCATAGGCAATACCTACGATATTATGTATCCCGATGTGGTAGGCGTACATCTTACGGGCGCGCCGCTGAAAGGTGTCGGTCCCCAAGATGTCGCCATTGCGCTTGTCAAAGCGACTTTTGCAAGCGGCTATGTAAAAAATAAGGTGCTCGAGTTTTTTGGAGACGGTATCGAAAACTTGTCGGTAGAGTATCGAAACGGTATCGATGTCATGACTACCGAAACAACTTGCCTTTCTTCGGTTTGGGCAACCGATAACGCTGTTTTAGAATACTTAACCAAGCATGGCAGGGCGGAAGATTATTGCGAAATCCGTCCTGAAGAAGGCGCGTATTACGATGCCGTGGTAGAAATCGACCTATCTAAAGTAGAACCCATGATAGCATTGCCTTTCCATCCCAGCAATGCCGTCACGGTTAGAGAATTGCTTAAAGACCCTTACGGTATTTTGGGAAAATGCGAAGAGGAAGGCAGAGAACTTCTCAAAAACCCCGCTTTTACGCTTACCGACAAAATTACCGCAGACGGCAGAATCAAGGTAGACCAAGCGATTATTGCAGGTTGCGCCGGCGGCACTTATGATAATATTTATGAAGCCGCCCAAATTCTAAAAGATAAATCGATAGGTGATACCCTGTCTATGAGTGTCTATTGCGGTTCTCAGCCTATTTATATCGACCTTGTCCGCAAGGGTGTGATAGCCGATATTACGGAGTCGGGCGCAATTGTCAAAACATCGTTTTGCGGGCCTTGTTTTGGTGCGGGGGATGTGCCCGCAAACAACGGTCTGTCGATTCGCCACACGACACGCAACTTTCCGTCCCGTGAGGGTAGTAAGCCTTCGGACAAACAGGTAGCGAGTGTCGCGCTTATGGATGCGAGAAGCATTGCGGCAACGGCGGCAAACGGCGGTTATCTAACTTCCGCACTCGAAGTGGATTATGACAATACCGTTCCCGCTTTTCAGTTCGATAATAAGATTTACCAAAACAGGGTGTATCGCGGATACAAAAACCCCAACACCGAAACCGAGCTTGTTTACGGGCCCAATATAACGAATTGGCCCGAGCAAATTGCACTTAGCGACAGTATCATTATGAATGTCGTATCTGTAATTACGGACCCCGTGACGACGACAGACGAACTCATTCCTTCGGGAGAAACTTCGTCTTATCGCTCCAATCCGTTGAGGCTTGCTGAGTTTACATTAAGCCGCAAAGACCCGTCTTATGTGTCGCGTGCCAAGACTGCCGCCGCGGCGGAAGCCGCGCGCAAACAAGGCAATGCGCCAGAAGAATACCGTTTTGCCGCAAAAGTGGCGAACTTAGAGCAGGATTATATTACGGGCAGCGCGATTTTTGCCATGAAACCTGGTGACGGCAGCGCAAGAGAACAGGCGGCGTCCTGCCAAAGAGTGTTGGGAGGTATCGCCAATCTTGCCAAAGAATACGCGACCAAGAGATACCGCAGCAATCTGATTAACTGGGGGATGGTTCCGTTCTTGTACGACTTTTCGGTGCCGCTGCAAACAGATGACCTTATCGCGGTAAAAAGCGTATTTGTCGCATTGGAAAGCGGAGAAACCGAAGGTATCATCATAAGAAACGGAAAAAAAGTTGCCGCAATCACGCTCAAGGTTGACCCGCTGACAAGTGAGGAGAGAGCGATTATTAAGGCGGGATGCCTTATCAATTATCAAAGAAAAAAATGAAATCAAATTACAAATAAGGACGAAATCAAATTACAAATTACAAATAAGGTAGATTTAGTTTGGAGTGTGGAGTGTGAGGTGTGGAGTTAAGGATAAGTTAGAGATAAGAGTTGAGAGATGAGAGTTAAGAGTTGGAGGGGAAAGATACTTCAAGCGAAAAGAACACCGTTAATTATATGTCTTAATTAAAGGAGGACATCATGAAAAAACTTATGCTGACCAATGAGGCTGTCGCAAGAGGTGCGTACGAAGCCGGAGTCAAGGTCGTTTCGTCGTATCCCGGCACACCCTCCACCGAGATAACCGAATTTGCGGCGAAATTTCCCGAAATGTATACTGAATGGGCACCCAACGAAAAGGTGTCTGTTGAAGTAGCCGTTGGCGCGTCGATAGCGGGCGCAAGAGCAATGGCGTGTATGAAGCATGTTGGCGTCAATGTCGCCGCGGACCCCATTTTTACAGCGGCTTATACCGGCGTAAACGGCGGATTGCTGATTGCGGTAGCCGATGACCCCGCCATGCACAGCTCTCAAAACGAGCAGGACAGCAGGTTTTATGCCCGCGCGGCGCATGTTCCCATGCTAGAGCCCTCCAACAGTCAAGAAGCGAAAGATTTTGTAAAATTAGCGTATGAAATAAGCGAAACATACGATACACCGGTGTTTCTCCGTCTTACTACCAGAATTGCGCATAGCCAAAGTTTCGTAGAGTTATGCGACCGCCAAGAAAAACCGCTGAAAGAATACAAAAAGGATGTCGCGAAATATGTCATGATGCCCGCGATGGCGCGCGGAAGACATGTTGCGGTAGAAGCGCGCGAAGACAAACTCGCGCAAGACGCCAACACAATGACGGAGATTAACCGCATCGAAATGCGCTCTGCCAAGTTGGGAATTGTATGTTCGGGCGCCGTTTACCAGTATGTGAAAGAAGCGACAGACGCCTCAATTCTTAAATTAGGGCTTGTTTATCCCATTCCGATAGATTTAATGAAAGAATTTGCAAACAGCGTAGACGAACTCATGGTAATAGAGGAATTGGAGCCGTTTTTCGAAAACCAAATGAAAGCGAACGGTATCGTTTGCCACGGCAAAGAATTGTTCGGCAAGCAGGGCGAATACAGCGCGGCATATATAAGAGAAAAGCTGTTTGGCGAGGTTGCGCCCAAATCTGTACATACCGTGCCCGCCCGTCCTCCCGTGATGTGCGCAGGGTGTCCTCACCGCGGCGTGTTCTATGTGCTTAACAAACTCAAGATTGCCGTAACGGGCGATATCGGGTGTTATACGCTGGGTGCGCTGTCGCCGCTGAACTCAATGGATACCTGTATTTGCATGGGCGCGAGCATTGGCGTAAGCCATGGCTTCGAAAAAGCCGGTTCGCCGGTTGCCAAAAGAATGGTTTCCGTCATAGGCGATTCTACCTTTATCCATAGCGGTATTACAGGCATTATCAATGCGGTATACAACCAAGCAAACATTACCTGCATTATTTTGGACAACTCCATTACGGGCATGACGGGGCATCAGCAAAATCCGTCTACAGGTAAAAATATCAAAGGCGAACCGACGGCAAAAATCGATCTCGAAACCCTTGTGAAGTCTTGCGGTGTAGGAAGCGTTCGCGTTGTAGACGCATACGATCTTGCGGCAGTCGAAAAAACGGTTAAAGAAGAGATAGACAATCCTACCGTAAGCGTGATTATCGCAAGAAGACCATGCGCGCTGTTGGATAAGAGGTATCCTCCGGCATTTTATATCGATAACGAAAAGTGCAAAAAATGCAAGGCTTGCCTTAAGATAGGCTGTCCCGCAATCGAAAACATAGACGGTGTAATAAGAATCAATCCCGAATTATGTGTCGGGTGCGGAGTTTGCCAATCGCTGTGCAAATTCGATGCGATTATAGGCTAGGAGGTTACAACAATGACACTGAATATTCTTATTGTCGGAGTGGGCGGACAAGGTACTTTGCTTGCAAGCAGAGTGTTGGGCGCATATGCATCGATAAAAGGTTTGGATTGCAAGCTGAGCGAGGTGCATGGTATGTCGCAAAGAGGTGGAAGCGTCGTGACGCATGTGCGCCTGGGCGAAAGCGTGTTGTCGCCCATCATAAGCGAAGGAGAAGCGGACTTTATCCTTGCCTTCGAGAAGCTGGAAGGCTTGAGATGGAGCCATTATCTTAAAAAGGGCGGCACCATGCTTGTCAATAATCAAGAAATTCTGCCGATGCCTGTTATTATAGGGGCGCAAAGTTATCCGCAGGGCGTTTTTGAGAGGTTGACGGCGGAAGGAAAAAGTTATAAGATAGTAGAAGGGTTAAAGCTTGCCGCCGAAGCAGGCAATACCAAAGCCGTTAATGTGGTTCTGTTGGGTGTTTTGTTCCAACTAATGGGCGAAACGCTGCAAGTAGCCGAACAAGCGGTGCAAGCCTCTGTTCCCGCTAAGGTGTTAGAAATCAACCGTAAAGCGGTTGCGTTGGGATATCAAAATTAGACATTTTGCGCATGTCTTTGCGTAAGAAATACAAGGAGAGAATGGCGATGGTTTTTAATCAACAGGCCGAATGCATGTCGAAAGAAGAAAAAAAGGTGTTGCAATCCGAGAGATTGCGCTCCGTTGTAGCGCGCGTCTACGACAATGTGGCTACTTACAGGGCAAAAATGGATGAAATCAAATTGAAGCCCGCGGATATCAAAAGTATAGACGATATTGTCAAACTGCCTTTTACGACCAAACACGATTTAAGAAGTAATTATCCATTCGGAATGTTCGCATCGCCCAAAGAAAACATTGTCAGGTTGCACGCCTCTTCGGGTACCACGGGAAAATTGACCGTAGCGGGTTATACCCAAAAAGATATCGATGTTTGGTCCGAGTGTTGCGCGCGTTCGCTTGCGGCAATCGGCGGCGGCAAGGGTACCGTAGTACATATCGCTTACGGTTACGGCTTGTTTACGGGCGGACTCGGAATGCATTACGGCGCAGAATTGTTGGGCGCAACCGCGGTGCCCGTTTCTTCGGGTAACACGCAAAGACAAATTATGTTGCTTAAAGATTTCGGTGCGGAAATACTTTGTTGTACGCCGTCATACGCCATTTATCTTGCGGACGAAATGGCAAAAATGAATCTTACGCCTGCAGATTTCAATCTTAAAAGCGGCATATTTGGCGCCGAGCCTTGGACGCACGAAATGCGCCTCGATATCGAAAAGAAGCTGGGCATTAAAGCATATGATATTTATGGTTTAAGCGAAATTTCGGGTCCGGGTGTTGCCTCAGAATGTGTGTATCAAACGGGTTCGCATATTAACGACGACTATTTTTATCCCGAAATTGTATCTGTGGATACGCTTGAGCCTGTTGTCCCCGGCGAGAGAGGGGAGCTGGTGTTTACCACCCTTTGCAAAGAGGGGATGCCGCTTATCAGATACCGTACGCGTGATATTACCGCTTTGGAGTATGCGCCTTGCGCATGCGGACGCACGGGGCCGCGTATCTCGCGTATTAAAGGACGCAGCGACGACATGCTTATTATAAGAGGTGTCAATGTGTTCCCGTCCCAAATAGAGAGCGTACTGATGTCTTGCGACAGCCGTATTTCTCCCCATTATCATATCACGGTAGACAGAATCAATAATCTG
>JAQVTZ010000110.1 GCA_028699795.1 Clostridia bacterium
GGCGGTAAATCGATACAGAAACATCCTCATTATACCTCTATCCGCGATATTTATCCAAGCAGTGTTCGATTCGCTTGAAGATTATATCATTCATCCTTATTTGTAATTTGTACATTGTAATTTGTACTTTGGATTCATCCATTTTTGTAATTTGTACATTGTAATTTGTACTTTGAATTCATCCATGTTTGTAATTTGTAATTTGAATTCATCCATATTTGTGATTTGTACATTGTAATTTGTACTTTGGATTCATCCATGTTTGTAATTTGTACATTGTAATTTGTACTTTGGATTCATCCTTAACTCCACACTTCACACTACTTTAAACCTTTACAATGTCCGCGCCTAGAGAACAAAGCGTTGCTTCGAAGTTTTGGTAGCCGCGCTCGACATGGTGCACATCGTTTACAATCGTCGTCCCTTTGGCATTGAGACCGGCAAGGACCAATGCCGCGCCGCCCCGTAAGTCCATCGCCGTGATTTCGGCGCCGCGAAGTTGTTCAACCCCTCTAATGCACGCCACGCTTCCGCTAACGATGATTTGCGCGCCCATCTTGATAAGCTCAGGAATATGCTTGAATCTGGTTTCGAAAATATTTTCGATAATCATCGAGTTGCCGTTCGCTACCGAAGCCAAAGCGCATAACGGCGCTTGCAAGTCCGTAGGAAATCCGGGATAAGGCTGAGTTTCGACTCTGTCGAAAGGCATAATTCGCTTATCCGAGCGCAAATATATATTATCATTATTTACTTTGATTTTGCAACCGCTTTTGGAAAGTTTGGACAGCAGCGCATGTAAATGGGAAGGTTTTGCGCCCAAAACCTCTATTTCGCCCCCACAAATCGCGCCTGCCATTAAATAAGTTCCCGCAACAATTCTGTCGGGTATCGTCGTGTATTCCGCCCCGTGCAGACTGTCTACGCCTTCTATTGTGATAAATGGAGTGCCTGCGCCAGTTATTTTTGCCCCCATTAAATTGAGGTAATCTTGCAATCCCTCTATCTCGGGCTCGCGCGCGGCGTTGCTGATAGTCGTCAAACCCCGCGCTGTTGCGGCAAGCAGCATCACATTTTCGGTAGCGCCCACACTGGGATAGTCGAAGTTGATTGGCGCGCCTTGCATCGCCGTAGCGTCACAATAGATATAGCCGTAGTATTCTTCTATTTTCACGCCCAATTCGCGGAAGGCATCTAAGTGAATATTGATGGGTCTTAACCCGATATCGCAGCCTCCGGGGTAAGCTACTTTCGCCTTTTTCAACCGTGCAAGAACAGACCCGAGTAAAAAAATCGAGCTTCTTAATTCTTTCGCTAATCCGTAAGGGATTTCATGGGAGCTGAGTGTTCCGCCTATTTTGACGCTGTTGCCGTGTCTTTCTACATCGGCGCCCAACGAGCGCAGAATTCTTGCCATATTATCCACATCCAAAAGGTCGGGACAATTCTGAATAACGTCCTCTTCCTCTGTAAGAAGCGCTCCGGCGAAAAGAGGAAGCACCGCGTTTTTGGCACCTTGGACAAAGAATTGCCCATTTAACGCGCTTCCCCCGTTAATTATGTATTTTGCCATAGGATGAATCTCCTTTGTTTCAATACATAATATGCGAACTTTGCGCCCGAAGTTTCGGCGTAATCATTCACATTTTATAATTCGGGCAACCTATATTTAGCACCCGCTTGTCATTTTGTGTCTGCAGCATATAGTAATTGCCAGACCCAAAATGCAAACGCTGTTCGGTAATTTCGGCACCCCTCACCTTATGACGCTTTCGCCTATATCTTGTATGCAAAAGCGTACAGATTTGCTAAAGCAAACCTTACGGTTCGGTTCGGCATAAAACCGCCTAATTTCCTCGACAATAACGCTGCTATTGCCTTCGTCAAAACGGCGTTTTTCTACTCAAAAATCCATCCAAAATTCCTCGAAGGTGCTAAATAGAGGTTCCCAATTCATTGAACATATTATAGAATTTACCGGAAAAATGAATACGCTTTTTATTTCTTATTCTTGTTTATCGAATGAACCGTATTCTCTCTTTTGGCGATATTCATAAGCAAACCAGAAGCAAACATAAACACAATAAGCGAACTGCCGCCCGCGCTTATGTACGGCAGAGGCAATCCGGTTGGCGGTATGGACCCGCTTACCACCGCAATATTGATAAGAGTCTGCACGGCAATGACCGAAGTAATTCCCGCGGCAAGCAAAGAATTATATCGGTCTTCGGCGCGCATGGCAACCATGACCCCCGAGACAATAAGGATAAAAAATACGCCAAGCACCAATACCGAGCCGAAAAGCCCCAACTCTTCCCCAATCACCGAAAAAATAAAGTCCGACTCCGCAAAGGGCAAAAACAAATATTTTTGCCTGCTTGCAAAAAGACCAACCCCGAACAATCCGCCACTGCCCAACGCATAATACGATTGTATTAACTGGTAGCCTTCTTCTAGCGGAGAGTCCCAAGGGTTGAGAAACGCAAGCAGTCTTTTTACACGATAAGGCTCGGCAAAAATTAAAGCGGGGACGCCTGCCGCCGCCGTAGAGCTTGCAAAAAGAAAGTATTTGCCCCGCATTCCGCCGCAAAACAACATCGCAAGCATCGTAAGACCAATGCACATGGTAATAGACATATTCGGCTCCATCATCACGGCAACGCACATGAGCAATCCCGAGAGCGCGGGGAGAATCGCATACTTAAACGATACGGGCGGCCGTTCTGAGAACTCCCCCGCAAGCAGGATCACCAACGCGAATTTTGCGATTTCGGAGGGCTGAAAAGTGATAATTTTTAAGTCAATCCATCTTGTTGCGCCATAGCTGGAACTGCCCACTCCCGGAATAAACAGAATCAACAACAGCGTCATGGCTGTCCCGTAAATAATCCATCTTATTTTTTTAAGCAGCTCTGTCTTCATTTTGGCTCCCGCTATCATCGCGGCAATCCCCACAAAAAAGGCAAGCGCTTGTTTTTTGACATAGTGAAACTCGTCTCCGAAATGAATCTTGGCGGAGTACGAGCTTGCGGAGTATATCATTACCAATCCGAACAGCGAAAGCAGTAAGGTGGTTACCAATATCCTAACTCTTAAGCGCATATACGAGATCCTTAAAGTTGTTGCCCCGTTCTACATAGTTCACATATCGGTCGAAGCTTGCGCAAGCGGGCGAAAACAACACGGTTTCGATACCTTCCATACTGTAAAGTAATTTTATCGCGTCCTGAAGAGTGGGACAAATCTTTATGTTTTGAAATCCGACCTTTTGCGCCGCGCTAAAGATTTTTTCATCATTTACCCCCGTGATTGCCACAAATACGACCTTTTCATCCAGTTCGTCGAAAAATTCGCAAAACTCCTCGTGCTTGTCCGACCCTCCCAATATTAAACCGATATTGCCTGTTACCGAATCAATTGCCGTTTTGCAAGCCGCGATATTGGTGCCTTTGCTGTCGTTATAAAAACTTTTGCCGTCAATTGTGGACACATATTCCACTCTGTGCGGAAGTAATTTATAGTCGCGTACCAAAGAGATCATTTGGTCGCGTCTTGCGCCCAAAACCGCAATCGTATTGAGGGCAACCATCATGTTGAATCTATTGTGTTCGCCCTTTGCTCGGCACTCTCTTGCGCTAATCAGCGGTTCGCCTTGGTAATAATAATAATTGTCTTTAATAAACTCTTCGCCCAACTTTTCGCGTTGAGACACCCATAGCACGGTGGAGGACAATGACTTGCCAATCTCCCTCATCATGCGGCTGTCGTGATTTAAGATGGCATAATCGGATTTGTCTTGATTAAAAAAAACTCTTTTTTTCGCTTCCACATAGGAGTCAAAACTAGGATATCGATCTGTATGGTCGGGCGCAAGATTGAGAAGCGCCGCCACTTTGGGTTTAATATTCGATGTATATTCCAGCTGAAAACTGCTTGCTTCGATTACTGCGTAATCGAGTTCGGTACCGTCCAATACCACTTGACTGACGGGATACCCGATATTTCCCATCGCTTTTGTTTTGTTTCCCATGATAACAAGCCCTTTGTTTATCATATCTACCGTAGTCGTTTTTCCGTTTGTGCCCGTTATCATGATTTTGGTCGCGTCCAATCTGTTCGCGCCGTAATCTAATTCGCTCACAATCGGAATATTCCTCTTTTTTGCTTCCACAACCAGCGAATGACTGTTGGGAATGCCCGGACTTATCACGATAAACGCCAAATCATCCAAAGCTTCCATTCCGCGGTCACGCCAATTCGATTCTAACTCCAGTTTGTCGTCATAAACCCTTACACGATACCCGTTTTGCTCTAAAAGCGTTGATACGGATATCCCGCTGGTCTGCATGCCCATTACCAATACATTTTTCATCATTGCACCTCCGTTAGCTAAATAATTATCAGACTTACTACTCCTGCAATCGCCGTCACAATCCCGTAGAAAGCCACAATTTTGGTTTCGTTATACCCTTTAAGTTCCAAATGATGATGAAAGGGCGACATCAAAAATACTCTCTTTCCTTTTAATTTATATACCGCGACTTGTATCACTACCGAAACGCAGCTTACCACATACATAATCCCTACTACCGCGCCAATCAACGGATTTCTGACAAACAACGCGATTGCTCCCGCAACACCTCCCAAAGCAAGCGAACCCGTATCGCCCATAAAAAACTTCGCCTTATAACTGTTGAACCATAAAAACGCCAACAGACTCCCTATCAGTGCGCCAATAAACACAAACAGTTTCTGAAGTTCTCCTGCAAGCAGCGTGTTTCCGTTATCAATCGCATCGTATAAAGACAATCCGATGATTACCGCGAAAGTAATCATATACCCTATTGTGGTACTCCCCGCAAGTCCGTCCAATCCGTCGGTAAGGTTGACGGCATTGGACATCGCGATGAACACGAAAGCGGCAAAAGGGATATACCAATTACCCATCTCCCAAGCGCCTCCGATAACGGGCAATTTTATTGCGGTGCCTATGTACGGGCTTTTGGCGCAAAAAAAAGCCGCAATCACCGCTACCGCAAGCTGTGAGATAATTTTTTGATAGGCTCGCAGCCCCATATTTCGGTTTAATTTTACTTTGATAAAATCATCTAAAAAGCCGATACATCCGTATGCGAAAAAGATCAATATCATGACGGTACAAAGAGTGCTTCGGACCCCTCCCAACAAAAGCGATACCGCGATTGCCGCAAGCAAAAACACCGAGCCTCCCATTGTCGGCGTATCTTTTTTGGTATTATGATGCTCTACATACGAAAGAATCGTCTGCGAACTTCGGGTTCTCAGGGCAAGTTTTATAAATATAGGGGCCGCAAGCATTCCTAAAAAAAATGCCGCGACAACCGCTATCAATGCCGGTACTACTGCTGTCACAGACGATATCTCCTGAAAATTTCTTCCACTACTTTTCTATCCGAATAGGGCGTTTTTATACCCTTGACCTCCATATATTCCTCTCCTCCCTTGCCCGCTATCACAATCAAATCCTGCGGCGTTGCGGTAATAACCGCATAAGTTATGGCGCGCTCTCTGTCCTCTATCGTGATGTAATCCAAACCAATTTCACGAAACCCCTGCTCTATCTGCAAAATAATATCCGCGGGGGCTTCGTCACGGCTGTTATCCGAAGTAATCACGGTAAAATCTGCATACTCGGCGGCAATTCGCCCCATAACCGCCCTTTTTTTTGCATCTCGGTTGCCCCCGCACCCGAACACGGCAATTAGTTTTCCGTTACACATTCTTCTTGCGGACTGAAGCAAGTTGCGCAATCCTTCGGGCGTATGCGCAAAATCAATAATCACCTTTTTGCCGCCCTCGATAATATTAAACCTGCCTTTTACAGGCTCCATTTTCAAAAAAGCCTGTGTGATTCTGTCTATGCTTATCCCTAACGCGCGGCAAGCGGAAATTGCCGCAAGGCTGTTATATACATTAAATTCTCCGATAAATTTCGTTTTGATTTCAAAAATATCGTCTTCGCAATTCACGACAAAAGCGGTACCGTTGACACGGTGTACAATATCGATTGCAAAAGTGTCGCAAGGGTTTTTTAAGCCATAAGTTTTTTGCGGAAGTTCGATACTTCCATACAT
>JAQVTZ010000007.1 GCA_028699795.1 Clostridia bacterium
TTGTTCGGAAACAGCACGACGTAGAATAGCATAGTGACAATACATGCAGTCTCGTAAATGGAAAATAGAAATTGAAACAAATAAAAGGTAAGCTACCTACCCTCTCTGTCTGCATGATCGTCAAGAATGAAGAAGCCTTCCTCGGGAGATGCCTGAAAAGCGTCGTTGACCACGTTGACGAAATCATTATTGTCGACACAGGTTCGACAGATCGTACCGTCGGGATCGCAAAAAGCTTCGGCGCCCGCATCTATTACCACTCCTGGCAAGACGATTTCAGCCTCCACCGGAACCAGTCCATCTCCTACGCCAAGGGGCGCTGGATCTTCATCATCGACGCCGACGAGGAATACAGCGGATCTTCACAGCGCAGCCTGCGTGAGGAAGTCGCCCTGGCCGATAAAAGGGGGATCGAGGCGCTGTCCATGCGGGTGGAAAACAGTTGCAATGAAGGGAAAGAAACCGTCTGCCTTGACTCGATCAGGATCTTTCTATCGAATGGCCGCATCCGCTATGAGGGGATCGTCCACAACTATCTCCTGGGGTTCAAAAACCATGCGGCCTCATCGGGGCGCATCATCCACTATGGTTACGACCAGGGACCCGAAGCGGCCAGGAAGAAGTTCGAACGTACGGCGACGCTCCTGCAAAAGCAGATTGAGGAGAACCCCGAAAACGCCCTGGCCCATCTCTATCTCAGCAACTCTTACGCATCGATGAACCGGAACGAGGAGGCGCTGCGGGAGTCCCTGACCACAGTGGAACTGGTAGAGGCCCAGCAGATCACCCATAAGCAGTTCTTGAAGGCCTACTACACTGCCGCCCGCTCATACATTCAACTGCAACGCCCAGATGAGGCCGAAATAATCTGCCGACGGGCCCTGGACCGCTATGGAGGCCACATCGATATTTTCGCCACCCAAACGTTGATCAGCCTTATAAAAAACGACTGGTCCGGGGTTATCGAGTCCGGAGGCAAATACCGTGAAGCCCTCGAACGCTACCGGAAGCATGAAATCGAACTGGACATGGTGGAAATCGCTACCTACAGCGAGGAGTGGAAGATATGCTGCTGGATGGGGATGGCGAAATTAGGACTGGGAGACCTGGAAGGGGCTGAAACTCTTTACGCCCGGGCCCTTGAAATCACGCCGGATAAGTCATTCCTCTGCCGCCAGGCAGGAATCAGTCTCTCTGAGGCCGGCCACCCCGATCGCGCCCGCTTATATATGGAAGAGGCACACCGTCTCTCCCCTCCTTCGAACGAGGATACTGTCCGCAATCATACCAATGGCAGTGAGCAGGCTCCGGAAGTTGCCTCTACAGGCCTGCGCATTTCTCCGGATAATTCGGAATCATTCTTTTCAAAAGCCATGGCCCTGGAAAAGGCGGGCAGAATGAGTGAGGCGGAAGATGCCTACCGTGAAACCATCAAGCGTACTAATTCTCATGTAGGGGCCTACAACAATCTGGTCGGCATCCTGCTGCGGCAAAATGAAGATCATGAGGCCCTGAGAATCCTGCAAACCGCTTCCGACGCAATCATAAATCATCCGGCAATTCGCTATACCTACGGGCTTGTCCACAGCGTCCTTGGGAACCATGCCGAGGCATTGGGGCATTTCGACAAGACCCTGCAACTCGCGCCGGCATTTAAAAAAGTAAACATTCAGAAGGCCATTATATTTTTGAAATTCAGCAAATATAATAATGCAATTGACTGCTTAAAAATGGAAATAGCAAATAGTGGTGATATTATTCCCGCCCTGATCACCCTAGGCGAAATAAGCCTGCACCTAGGTGATTCCTCGCAGGCACTTAATTATTTTCATAAAGCGATTTCCATTGATTCGGACAACATAACCGCGAAAAAACATATTCACTCACTAAATACAAGATAAGGTCAATAAATGAGATTTATTGTCTTGAACCGTACAGTTGAAATACTGTTTTGAAAAATCCGCCGATAATCTAAATAAATAGCAACCAGATGATATCAGATCGAATTGCGACAAATCTTCTTTTCTGATAATGTGTTACTTACATAAAAGGAGGGCAAAACATCCCATATGAAAAAAAGCAATATAAAGATTGCCGTAATCGGTGCCGGTTACTGGGGGAAAAATCTCGTACGTAATTTCCATCAATTAGGAGTTTTAAAAGTCATTTGCGATGGGGACCGGAAAATACAATCCCAAATGCGCAAAGACTACCCCGATGTTTCCTTCATAGATCAGCTTGACAGCTCGCTAAATGATCCATCCATCACGGCGGTGGTCATTGCCACGCCAGCTGTTACCCATTTCGCCATAGCTGCCCAGGCACTTGAAGCCGGGAAACACGTTTTCGTCGAGAAGCCGCTGGCCGTGACCTACGACGAGGGACTCAAATTAGTCGCTAAGGCCCGTGTTGCCGGGAAAATCCTTTTCGTCGGTCATATTCTTCATTACCACCAGGGGGTCGTCAAATTGAAGAAGATGATCGCTGATGGAAAGATTGGCCGTCTTCAATATATCTATTCCCGCCGTCTGAGTCTCGGGAAGATTCGTCGGGAAGAAAACATCCTCTGGTCCTTTGCCCCCCATGATATATCCCTGATCCTCAGCATCGTCGGTGAAGATCCATCCTATGTGGATGCCGTGGGCAGTAATTTTCTTCATGCCTCCATCGCCGACGTCACCATGACGAATCTAAAGTTTCCCTCAGGAATCGGCGCCCACATCTTCGTGAGCTGGCTGAATCCTTACAAGGAGCAGCGTCTGGTCGTCGTAGGAAGCCAGGGGATGCTCGTCTTTGACGACACCCAAACTGTAGTCTTCAGTTTAACGAAGAGGGTACCAAAGCTTTTGCGGATGCCACTTCCAAAAATGTTGGCAAAACGATAGGTATTTATGTGAATGACAAACTCATTATAGAGCCTACCGTTAACACGGCGATTACGGATGGTAACGCGATTATTACTGGTAACTATTCTTACGAACAAGCGAACCAGCTGGCGGTACAGCTTAAGGCAGGTTCTTTCGAAGTTATGCTTACCCCCAAACAAACTTCTACAATTTCCCCCAGTCTTGGGCAAAACGCGCTTAAAATGGGTGTGTTTGCAGGCGCTTTAGGGTTGGGGATTATCCTCATCTTTATGCTGGTTATTTACAGAGGCTTGGGCCTTGCGGCGGATCTCTCGCTTATTATTTATACGACGATCCTTATGTATCTGCTTGCAATCGTGCCTTGGGTACAACTTACCCTTCCGGGCATTGCGGGTGTTATATTAAGTATCGGTATGGCGGTGGACGCCAATGTTATTATCTTCGAACGCATTAAGGATGAGCGGCGCAACAACAAGGCGATTGCGTCTTCCGCTGTGTCGGGCTTCAAAAAATCGATGTCCGCCATTATAGACGGTAATATTACCACATTGATAGGCGCAATCGTTATGATGATATTCGGCGCGACCGCCATACAGAGTTTTGCCATAACGCTGTTTATTGGTATCTTGCTTTCGATGTTCTGCGCGCTTATCGTAACAAAATCGCTACTTAAGATATCCCTTGCATTCAATGATACCAACGATCTTTATTACGGACTAAGGGTAAAGGGGGTAGAAACCAATGAAAACTAAAAAGATTTTTGACAAGCTCAGTCTAAAACAACTACCCGTTTTCCAAAACGCTTACTACTGGTTCATTTTACCGCTCGCTGTTTTGTTCTTGGCGCTTATTATGGGTCTTGTTTATAATACGCAAGGCAACAGATTCAGCGGGTTTGCCAATGTCGGTATCGACTTTACGGGAGGCACGGTGCTTACCGTCGAGGTAAAAGGCGCAGACTTTATCGGTGGCGACAACTACGAAGACAACTTGTCTGTTATCCGTGAAGTCATCGAAAACAAAGGCGCATCGGTAAGTACTGCGCAAACAGGCGGCTCCAATGCCATAATTGTACGATACAAAAACGAAATTTTGGTAGACGGTGTACCGGTAGACTATAATGCCGCTTCCAAAACGGAAGAGATGATCGAGATTAACGACAATATTAAGGATGATGTTGAGGCTGCATTTTTAGAAAAATACGGAGAGGAAATTTTGGTTTCGGTGGATGCCGAAATGACCAACGCGACCGCAAGTAAAGAGCTAATCAACAAAGCATTACTGTCCGTAAGTATAGCGTTGTTGCTGATGCTTATTTATATAATTATACGGTTCGACCTTTACAGCGGAATTGCGGCGATCTGTGCCGAGTTCCACGATATCCTTATGTTGTTCTCGTTGGTTATTATTTTCCGTGTACAAATTAACAGCAGCTTGATTGCGGCAATTATCACCATTGTTTCTTACTGTATCAATAATACGATCGTTATCTTCGACAGAGTAAGAGAAAATGTCAAGCCCTTTAAGCAAAGCCGTACAAAGATTGATGTCAAATCCATCGTAAACGGCTCTGTGACCGCGTCCTTAACGCGAACATTGTTCAGTAGCTTTACCACTTTACTGATGATAGGTATCCTTGCGGCAAGCGGCGTCCCCGCACTTACCGAGTTCGCGATGCCGATTATATTCGGACTTTTGGCAGGCTTATATTCCTCCAACTTCATTGCTCCTTCTATTTGGGGCTTGATGATGCAGGCGAAGGTCAACGGCGAACGCAAGGCGCGCAAATCAAAATCGGCAAGAGCATACAGATAACTTACAAAGGGGCAAATCAAATAACTGTTTGAGATGCCCCTTTTTTTGTATCCAAAACATTCTTACCTAACGCATATTCTACTTTATAATTTTGGAATGAACGAAGATTATATTAACCAAAACAATACCAAACCAACTCTAGTTTCCGTACCGCCCGAGCTTGCGGCAATTCTTGTTGCCCGTGGTATCGATACCGACGAAAAAGCTCAAAAATTTTTGTTCCCCAAAGTTTCGGACCTTGCTTCACCTTATATTTTAGAGGGTATGGCGGAAGCGGTTGCAATCATTGGCAAACATATTGTATCCAAAAGCACCATTACCGTTTTTGGAGACTACGACTGTGACGGGATCGGAGCATCTGCCATTCTTTATCTTGCATTAAAAGCCCTTGGCGCCAATGTCAATGTGTTTATTCCTACAAGACAAGAAGACGGATACGGCTTGTCTCTTAACGCCCTTAAAAGGGTTATTCACAACTATCATCCCCATTTAATGATAAGTGTAGATTGCGGTATCAGCTCTGCTGAAGAGGTGAAGTATGCGCAAGAGGCCGGCATAGAGTTTATAGTGACTGACCATCATGAACCACAAAGTGTGCTGCCCGATTGTACTATTGTTAATCCCAAAATACAAAAAAATGCTTGCGAATATTGCGGAGCAGGGGTAGTATTCAAACTGGTGGAAGCACTAAAGGACAGAGATTTCGCTCTTCAGTTTGTAGACATCTGCGCTATTTCAACCATTGCTGACCTTGTTCCATTAAAAGGTGAAAATCGTGTGATAGCCCGTTTAGGGCTCTCGATGCTGTCGTCCAAAAATATACGGGCGGGGATCAAAGCGCTTTTGCGTGCCGCAGGCGTCCATACTTTCGGTAAAAAAATTAATTCTTACGATGTCGCGTATAAAATCGCGCCCAGACTTAACGCTTCGGGCAGATTATCCAATGCCGAAAAATCTTTTCGGCTACTAGTTGAAGACGATGCTACCATGTTGTCCCTTTTGGCAGCAGAGCTTGAAGCCGAAAATAAACAAAGACAAGAGCTATGCCAAACGACAATAGACGAAGCCAACGCAATGTTAAAGGATTACGATCTTATTAACAATAAAGTTATTGTTCTCGCAAAAGATGATTGGGAGGGCGGCGTAATCGGGATAGCCGCGGCAAAACTGGCGCAAGATTATTACCGACCCGCCATTTTGTTTTCTAAACGGGACAATCTCTTAAAAGGCTCTTGCCGCAGTATCGTGGGTATCAGTATTCATGATGTGCTTAATGGTTGTTCGGATAAAATAGAGCAGTTCGGTGGGCATAGTATGGCGGCAGGGTTAAGCATCTTACCACAAAATTTGGAAGCGTTTACGCGTGCGGTCAACGCTTATGTCGCGAAGAATTATGAGGATGCGCTTTTTTTAGATAAAATCCGCTATGATGCCGAAATCGATATCAAAAAAATCAATATTGAGTTTGCGCGCTCTCTCGAGTGCTTTGAACCATACGGCAACGAAAACCCCATACCCACCTTTCTTTTTAAGGCAAAAGCTGTACCTTTTAAGCGGATTGGCAACTATAATCATATAAAATATTCCGCTAATAAAGAATGTGAACTAATTGCGTTTCATGCCTATAATCAATTGGATGTGCTTACCTCAAAAATGGACAAAGAATTGTATTTAACGGTGGAGCACGAAATTTTCCGCAATACTGAGAAAGCGAAATGTTTTCTCAAAAAAATTGTTATTGACAATATCACGCCTACGGAAGAGAACATACTTATCGATTATCTGGCTGCATTATTGCCCGAAAACAAAAATGACGGCTGTATCCAAGCAAAGTGCCGTCCCTCATCGCTTTATGGACATTTGATCATTACATATTGCAAAAAGACCTTTGATAAATTGTGCGCACGATTCCCGAACTACAAGAAAGCATATCATTGTCTTGACACGCCAAACCCTTATAATACCGTGTTGTTATCACCGCAGAACGGAATTATTACCGATAAATTTTGTTTGATAGAGGTATACGATACATTTTATGATGAAGTCGCCGCGGCATCCGACCAAACGACAACGGTAAAGGATTGCCCAATGGGATTTCACTTAAATATTGGCGGATTTGATATTGTTTGTATCAGAGAAATCTACATTTATTTGCTTACCACCCAAAACGGCTGCAGGTATTGGGGACAAGATGATCTGTATGAAAGATTTATGAAAAAAGAGTATACACGAAGTCGATTGCAATTCGATATTTCTTGTCTTATTTTAAGAGAAATGGGATTGTTAAGTTTTCAAAACAATAGTATAATAGTAAAAAACCACAAAGTAGATATCAATCAATCCCGAATACTCAATATGGTGAGGGCTATATGCAACCTTTCCTGACAAGGATGAAAAATAATTTTAAAGAAGAAGACTATCAGTTCATTAAATATGCGCTGGAGTACTCTTCCGATGCGCATAAAGGTCAAAGCAGAATGTCGGGAGAGCCCTATATCGACCATCCCATGCGTGTTGCCGAAATCCTTGCCGACCTTGGCATGGATGCAATGACGATAGCATCCGCCCTTCTTCATGATGTGTTGGAAGACACCACTTGCACGCAAGACGAACTAAAAAGAAAGTTTGGTGAAGAGATATGTCTTTTGGTATCCGGTGTAACAAAGTTAAGCAAAATTAAATTTCTTTCGCAAGAAGAAGAACAAGCCGAAAACTATCGCAAAATGTTTTTCGCAATTGCTCAAGATGTCAGAGTATTATTCATTAAACTTGCGGATAGGTTGCACAATATGCGAACTTTGGGAGCCCTTCCGCCCGAAAAGCAATTAAGGATTGCTCGTGAAACCTTAGATTTATATGCGCCGCTTGCGGGAAGACTCGGTATTGCCAACATCAAGAGCGAGCTTGAAGACCTTGCAATGAAATACCTATACCCCGAAGATTATAATAATATTGTGAAGTCTGTCGCATCCAAAATGGGTGAGCGTATGGGTTTTGTGATGCGTATCGCCAACGAAATAGAAATTCAGCTTACCGAACTCGGCATAAAAGGCGAAGTCAAAGGAAGACAAAAACATTATTACAGCATCTTCAAGAAAATGAAGAACCAAAATAAATCGATAGACCAAATCTATGACCTTATTGCCGTTCGCGTTGTTGTGGATACAGTAAGAGAGTGCTATACCGTACTGGGTATTATTCATTCAAAATGGAAACCGATACCCGGTAGGTTTAAAGATTATATCGCCATGCCGAAACCAAATCTTTATCAGTCGCTTCACACAACGGTAATTACCAACTTCGAGCAAATATTTGAGATTCAAATAAGAACACATGAAATGAACCGTATCGCGGAATATGGTATTGCCGCGCATTGGAAATATAAAGAGGGGAAGTTCGACAAACAGCTGTCCGAGTTCGACGCCAAATTAGGTTGGATTAAGGAAGTAATGGAGGTTGAAAACGAGGTAAATGACAGCCGTGAGTTTCTCAATACTCTTAAGCTGGATGTGTTATCGCACGAAATCTATGTGTTTACCCCCAAAGGCATGGTGCTCAATCTTCCCAAAGGTGCAACTTGTGTGGATTTTGCATACAAAGTCCACAGTCAAATAGGGAATCGGTGTACGGGTGCCAAAGTAAATAACAAGATTGTCCCGCTCACCACAGTACTACAAACAGGTTATGTCATCGAGATACTTACCTCGCAGTCTTCCAAAGGGCCCAGCCGTGACTGGTTGAAGTTTGTTATTACGCCGCAAGCCCGTACCAAAATTAAAGCGTTTTTCAAAAAAGAATTGCAAGGCGAAAATATTCGCACAGGCAAAGATATGCTCGAAAAAGAAGCCAAACGCAGAGGATATCAGTTGTCGGATTTAACATCAAACCAACAGATTCTGGATAAAATGTTTTTCCGTTACAGTTTATCCTCTATTGAAGATATGTACGCTTCCGTTGGGTATGGAGGTCTAACAACCAACCAAATCATGATTAAGCTTATTGACGCCTATAAAAAAGAACAAGCGCTCAATAAAACCTTAATACCCAATCAGTCGATTGCGCCTGCAGAAGAAACGGCAACCGCAAAGAAGCCTCATAGCGGTATTTTGATAGAAGGTTTTGGAGATTTTGTGATTAAAATTGCCAAGTGTTGCCATCCTGTTCCCGGTGATACGATTATTGGATACGCGGCAAGAGGTACGGGAGTTTCGGTACATCGGGCTGATTGTCCCAATGTGCGTAATATGGAAAAAGAGCGAATCATGAAAGCAAAATGGGCGACCGACGACGAAAGTAAATTCGTTGCGCATCTCAAAATAACCGCAGTAGACAAAAGCGGACTGCTGAACAGAATTGTCGCATTACTTGCGGCGCAAAGTATCTCGATTACGATGCTGGAAGCGCATAGCAAGCATAAAGGTGATGCGTTAATTCATCTTGGTATTCAAATTAAAAGCACCGAGGAGTTGGATTATATTATCAAAAAAATCAATGCGTTAGATGATGTTATAAGTGTGGTTCGAAGTAATTAAAAATTGGGTACCTCTATTTACAAATTACAATGTACAAATGAAATCAAATTACAAATTACAATGTACAAATTACAAATAAGGATAATATCAAATTACAAATAAGGATAAGAGTAAGAGAAAAGTGTTGAGAGTTAAGTGAAGGGTATAGGAACAATGATGAAAGGTATAAAGTATTTTTTTTATTATCTACTCCAGTTTACTTGGGGACTTCCCCAAAACCTGTTGGGGTTCTATCTGTTTCTCAAATACCGAAAGTGCAAAAAAGAATTCTATCACGGTGCAATCATCGTGTATCATCATGACAACTGGGGTGGGGTTTCTTTGGGTATGTTTATTATTATCAAAGCCTCTGGGGGTGAGAATTGGATTCACGAGGCAAAGATTCATGAGTACGGACATTCTATCCAATCGTTAATATTGGGACCCTTATATTTGTTGGTAATAGGTTTGCCGTCATCTTGGTTGTATCATATGACCGAAAAAATAGTTTTTGGGCATGTCAACGAATATTATCTTTTTTATCCCGAACGATGGGCAAATTACCTCGGTCAGCTTGTAACGGGAGAAAAAATGCGACTAAATGATTAAGGTAAATTACAAATAAGGATAAGAGCAAGAGAAAAGTGTTGAGAGTTAAGTGTGGGGTATAGGAACAATGATGAAAGGCATAAAATATTTCTTTTATTATCTACTTCAGTTTACTTGGGGGATATTGCAAAATATCGGGGGCTTTTGCTTGTTTCTCAAGTATCGCAAGTGTAAAAAAGAGTTTTTCCATGGCTCTGTTATCGTTTATCACAACGAAAAATGGGGCGGGATCTCGATGGGTATTTTTATTATTATGAATGGTACCCGCAGCGAGAATTGGATTTATGATGCCAAAATTCACGAATACGGACACACCATTCAATCGCTGATATTGGGACCGCTGTATTTTTTGGTTATCGGTGTTCCATCTTTTGTGTGGCGATATCTTACCAATAATATTATCTTTAGTGATTTTGAGTATTATGAATTCTATCCGGAGGGTTGGGCAAACTATTTAGGACAAGCGGTTACGGGGCAAAAGATGCGGCTAAACGAATAGTTTCGAAAGCCGCAGGTGTATCATTTTAGCAAGAAAGTCATATATTCGGTTGCGAAAACAATGCGGTTTTGGCCCCTGTCGGATAAGCAAACTTTTTTAGGAAATCCGACGCAAAATTGTTGACATATTTTATAGGATAGGTTATATTATTAAGGTCGCAAAATGATATGGTCACCGAGACGGGGTGTGGCGCAGCTTGGTAGCGCACTTGGTTTGGGACCAAGGTGTCGGGAGTTCGAATCTCTTCACCCCGACCAAGATAAGTTGTGTACAAGGGCCTTTAGCTCAGTTGGTTAGAGCGGTCGGCTCATAACCGATTGGTCCGCGGTTCGAGTCCGTGAAGGCCCACCAGCAACAAATCTGATGCGAAGCGGCAATTTCATATGGTCCGGTAGTTCAGTTGGTTAGAACGCTAGCCTGTCACGCTAGAGGTCGAGGGTTCGAGTCCCTTCCGGATCGCCAGTTGCCTTGGTAGCTCAGTTGGTAGAGCAGGGGACTGAAAATCCCCGTGTCGGTGGTTCAATTCCGCCCCAAGGCACCATTTTATATAAGCGGGCAACCCGCTTATATTTAAAAATTGCTGGCTTAGCTCAACTAGGCAGAGCAGCTGATTTGTAATCAGCAGGTTGATGGTTCGATTCCATTAGCCAGCTCCATATGGACGGGTTCCCGAGTGGCCAAAGGGAGCAGACTGTAAATCTGTTGTCAGTGACTTCGATGGTTCGAATCCATCTCCGTCCACCAAAAAAGCGCTTGCGTATTGCAAGTGTTTTTTTATGTATCTGCGACTTGTTGCAGATACATATCATGCCGTTTGCTTGCAAACGGTACATCATGCCTCACGAAGTGAGGTACAATACCCGTCGCAGACATAATGTATCGCTAATGCGACATTTGCTATAAAGTAACTTTTATAATATTTCGGAATAGGTTATAAATAGCTTTATTGTGAAAACATTGACATTTCGGTAAATAATAAGGTATGATTATAGCAATGATAGAGCGGCAAAACTTTTATAAAGATTATGTCGTAATTTCTATACCTATGCAACATACATGGGAGATGATTATGTCCAAGCAAATCAAACCGCAGGCACTTACCAGATACAATAGCATTATTGCCTCGATTGCCAATAACGCGGTAGAAAAAACCGAAGGAGTTACCCAAGAGTTGGGTTTGGTTAAGTACAAATTCGGGTTAAGTACGCTAAAAGACCGCAATGTGCATGTTTATCTCGACGATGACGCTGCAATTATTGATATTTATGTCAATGTAGACTACGGGTACAGTGTCCCCGAAGTCGTCTGTATGTTGCAGGAACGCATCAAACACGATGTCGAAGACGGCACTAGGTTTCGTGTCAAAAAAACCAATGTACATGTATCCAATATCAATTTCAACTAATTAAGGCAGGCAATATGTTAAGTAGAAAAAAAGCGAGAGACACCGTATATAAACTTATTTACGAATATCTTTTTCTAAAAGAAACAAACAATAAGTCCCTCGAAATCGTCACCGGTGTGGATATGGCCCAAAAAGATTACGAATATATCTGTTCGGCCTATTTAGGCGTAATCGACCATTACGATGAACTTACAGCTTATATCGAAAAATATTCCGATAAATTCGCGCTTAATCGCATCTATCGACCCGATCTTGCAGCCCTAATTTTAGCGGTATACGAAATGAAGTATATGCCTGACATCCCCATGTCGGTATCAATCAGCGAGGCGGTGGAATTGGTAAAAATATATTCAACCGAAAAAAGCCACCAGTATGTGAACGGTATCCTGTCTTCAGTTTATAAGGAGCTCAACCAAAATGCAAATCATTGACGGCAAAAAAACAGCTTCTGAAATCAGACTTGCATTAAAAGAAAAAGTATCTTCGGCGGTGATGAAATATAAAAAACCGATAGGTCTCGCCGTTATTCTTGTAGGCGACGATGCGCCCAGCAAAATTTATACTGCCAATAAAGCGAAAGCATGCAACGAAATCGGCATACAATCCTTTTTGTATCGATTGGAAGACGGAATCCCACAAGAAGAAATCCTTGCGCTTATCGACCGCCTGAACCGTGACGACGCGGTAAACGGTATATTGGTGCAACTCCCTCTGCCCAAGCGTTACGACGAAAGTAATATTCTAAAAAGCATTGATGTCAATAAGGATGTAGACGGATATTCCGCCTACCAAATAGGCCGCTTGAATCTAGGAAAGCCGGAATTGGTGTCTTGTACGCCTCTAGGCGTGCTTACGCTGTTAGATACTTATCAGATTCCGATAGAAGGGAAAGAAGCGGTGGTTGTAGGTCGCTCCAATGTTGTAGGCAAACCTGTCGCGCAACTGCTTTTGAGCCGCAATGCAACGGTAACGATATGTCACAGCCGCACACAGAATCTTGCAGAGCATACGCGGCGGGCGGATATTTTAATTGTTGCCGCAGGCCGAGCAAAAATGATAACGGGCGATATGGTAAAGCGTGGCGTAGTTGTTATTGATGTGGGGATTAACCGTGACGAACACGGCTTATGCGGCGATGTTGACTTCGATTCGGTTGCGCCCAAAGCGTCGTATATTACACCCGTACCCGGAGGCGTGGGCCCGATGACAATTGCCATGCTTATGACCAATACCCTAAAGGCCTACGAATTGCAAAATGGCCGATAAACAATATATTACCGTATCGGAGCTTAATTTTTACCTTAACAGGATAGTCGCAAGCGAAGAACTTTTGCAAAACATTCCCGTATTGGGAGAGGTATCCGGGATTTCGGTATCCGGAAACAATTTGTATTTCACAATAAAAGATGAAAGCGCGCAACTTCAAGCATGCTTTTTTAATTTTGGCAAGGGTTATATGCCCATAAGCGGGGAACAGGTACTATTGTACGGTTCGCCCGATTTTTACGCCAGAGGCGGACGCCTCAGTTTTCTTGTAAATAAGATAGAACCTTTCGGAAAGGGTAAATTATATGCCGAATTGGAAAAACTGAAGCAAAAACTTGCGGCAGAAGGTTTGTTCGATCCCAACCGCAAGAAACCTCTGCCCAAATACCCCCTAGAGATTGGCGTTGTTACCAGTATGTCGGGTGCCGTAATATTCGATATTGTCAATACCATTCGAAGACGCAATCAACTTAGCAATATAACGCTTATCAATGTCCCTGTGCAGGGCGATAGCGCGCCCGAAGCAATTTGCACGGGGCTTGCGCTTGCAGACAAACAGAACTTCGATGCCGTTATTTTGGCGCGCGGAGGAGGGTCTTTCGAGGACCTTTTACCGTTTAATAACGAAAAGGTCGCGCGCGCGGTCTTTCAGATGAAAACCGTGACCGTGTCCGCTGTTGGTCACGAAACGGACTATTCGCTTACCGATTTCGCCGCAGACGCCCGCGCTATGACGCCGACCGCCGCCGCCGAAATGCTCGCATTCGATACGGATGCGATTTCCAAAGAAATCATATCAAAAGTATTTACAGTAGGGCAGTTCGTGACAACAAAAATAGATACTTTCTATGCCAAAGTGCAGAGTCGCACCAAAGAAGTAAACTATATTTGTTCGGCAAAACTTAACGCATATGCCGAACAGGTTAGAAACGGAGTTTCTAAGGCAAAAATATTATGCGAGTCAAAACTTACCGCAACCGATCATAGAACCGAAATTATAATGTCCAAACTATCGGCGCTCAATCCAGCCAACCTTTTGCAAAAGGGGTATTTCCGTGTTATGAGCAAGGGCAAGGATATCAATAAAATTGAGCAACTTGCCCTCGACGATATCTTTAAACTTTACGGCGCGGATGGAAGTTTGGAAGCGAAAGTATTAAAAAAATAAATTGCAATATATAAATTGAGTTGTAAAATAGAGACGCCAAAATAAGGTAATCAAATGGAGAAGTATATGAATATAGAAAAGGATATTGAAAAGCTGGATAAGCTGGTAGAAAAATTGGGAAGTGAAACGCTGTCGATAGACGCAAGTCTTACGGCATTTAATGAGGCAATTGAAGCGGCGAAAGCGTGTCTTGCAGGTATCAAGGACAGCAAAGGTAAATTGGAACTTCTGAAAAACGAAGCCGAACGAATTGAACTTACGCTAGAAAATGAAAGACTTAAGTAATTATTACAAAACAATCGAGTCGGCTGTTCAAGCAGAATTGCAGGCGTATCAAACTATTGTCGAACCTGTTTTGTACCGCGCGATGGAGTATGCCATAACAGGGGGCGGTAAAAGAGTAAGACCGATGCTTATGCTTTTAAGCGCGGATACACTCAATATTCCGCACAAAAAAATAATTCGTCTTGCGGTCGCTTTGGAATGTATTCATACCTATTCTCTCATTCATGACGATTTACCTTGTATGGATAACGATGATTATAGACGGGGGCGGCCGACAGTTCACAAAGTCTTTGGCGAAGCGATTGCCGTGCTTGCGGGAGACGCTCTTCTTAATCTGGCTTCCGAAATCATGTTGGACGCTTGCATAAACAATCACTCGTTAATTTCTGCTGCATTATTTATTTCGCGCGCCGCAGGTATAACGGGAATGGTTTGCGGTCAAGCCGCCGATATTACCAAAAACCGTTATGACGAAACAGAGCTGATTAAAATGTATACGGGCAAAACAGGCGCTTTAATCCAAGCAGCAATTGCCGTACCCTATATTGCGGAACAGAATGAAAATGTACCTGTTATAAAAGAATTGGGTCGCCATATCGGCCTCGTGTTTCAGCTGGCAGATGACCTTTTAGATTACCGCGACGGTAGCGATAAAGAAAAAACAACCTATGTTTCGTTGTTCGGAGAACAAAAAACCTTAGAAAAAATAGCAAGCTTTAACACAAAATGTAACAAGTTTTATGATGCTCTTGGTCTTTCACAGTCTGCGCTAAAAGAATATACAGAGCAACTTTCACATAGACTAAGTTAGTATAGTGTAATACAATGTACAAATGACAATGTACAAATGACAATATACAAATTACAAATATGGATGAATCCAAATTACAAATGACAATGTACAAATTACAAATATTGATAGATTATATTGTTGTAGTCCGTAAACACTTTTGGCACATAAAAGTCATTTATTTTCGACTTAGAGTGAAAAATCGGATGGAACTGGCAAATGTGTATTTTATGAACGCTTGCATATTCGGTACTGTTGTGATATAATTCTAGACGATTGGTGGTACAGTATTCTAGTCGGATACGATACAATCGAGGACGGAGTTAAAATACCGTTAAAGAGCATATCGATGAAGTTTCTTGTGTCGGCTTGGATTGCCCAAATTTGGGCTGATGCTGGAAGTTAAGGTATATGGGCGGTCGACAATGGCATGCCGAAATCGACCCATTTACCGTGGAGACCCTCTCCGGTGGGTGAAAAATCTACTGATTGGGATTAAACCTGCAATGCGGTAACAAATAGCTGTGTGCAGAGTAGCTTGCCTTGAGTGGCGGGTGTGAATAGGTTAATCAGGTCAATGTTGTCAGCGCAGACACAAAACCCTTGCCCTTGAAACCCTAAGCTGCAAAAGAGGATAGGTTGTATCCATTTCGAAAAAGAAAATTTCTAGACTGCTAAGATTGAGGATTATAGTGTGCACTAAGTGGCGATTCGGTTATACCGTGAGCAATCTGGTATAGTGGTGTTTCAAAGGAAACTGCTTGATCGGCGACGGCAAGTACACCGCTGGGAAATCCTACCGAACCTGATGGCGCAAGGTTTACTCAATCTTTACCACCATTTTTTTATTGATGAGGTTTTTTTGTGAAAATCAGAAAAAAGCGTAACGCCGAGACATCCGATGCGACTTCTCCCGAACCCGATGTGGTGGAAGGAGCAAAAGAAGAACGGCGTTATAAATCTTCTAAAAAACTAAATAGACTTACAATTTGGACCATCAATATCACGGTGATAACATTTATGTTATCGGCGTTCTTCACATTTATTACCGAAATTACAACTTCAACTGCCCATATTTCCGCAGCGTTTATGCTATTATTTTTATTGGTAGTGATTAGCATTGTTGCGGACGCTATTGGTGTTGCCGCAACATCTTGCGACCTTGCTCCGCTTCTATCTATGGCATCACGCAAGGTAAGAGGCAGCCGTACGGCAATTAAGCTTGTCAAAAACGCCGAAAAAGTCAGCAATATTTGTTGCGATGTCATAGGTGACATCTGCGGAATTGTAAGTGGGTCTTGTACGCTTGCTATCGTGATAAGCTTAACAATTCATTCACCCGATAAAACCGCATTTTGGGTTTCGGTGCTGTTATCCAGCATCGTTGCTGCTCTTACCGTAGGTGGGAAATCCGTATTCAAAGGTATTGCAATCAAACATTCCAAAGAAATTATTTTGTTGGTTTCTAGAATGCTTTTCTTCCTCGAGAAAAAGTGAGTTGTCATGAGACTAGACCTTTTTCTTTATCATAATGGTTTTGCGCGTTCCCGTACGCATGCGTCGAATCTTGTCAAACTTAGAAAAGTAAAACTAAACGGCGTAGTTGTATCTAAAGTTTCTGTAGAAGTGTTACCCGAAACTAAAATAGAAGTATCCCAAACAGACAACTTTGTGTCTCTTGGCGGTATTAAACTACAAAAAGCTTTTGATGCGTTCGGCATTGATATTCATGGAAAGGAAGCCATTGATATCGGCGCATCCAACGGCGGGTTTACAGATGTACTGTTAAAGTACCATGCAAAGAAAGTGTATGCGGTAGATGTGGGAGATTGCGCGTTACCTGCGGAGTTTATCAGCGATTCGCGGGTTGTGGTAAAAGACAGGCTAAATGCGCGTTATATTACATTTGAAGATATCGGCGTAACCGTAGATCTTATTGTAGTGGATGTTTCCTTTATTTCGCTTAAATTGATGATACCTCCATTGTTACAATTTATGAAGCCAAATACGGAACTTGTTGCTCTTATTAAGCCGCAGTTTGAAGCAGGAAAAAAAGCGTTAACCAAATCTGGAATTTTGACAAGTAAGAAAACAGCTCTTAAAGTGATTGAAGAATTATCCAATTTTATTATTGCATTGGGGCTTTGTGTGATTGGGGTAACCGAAGCGCCCAGACCCTTTCCCGACAAAAACCAAGAATACTTGATTTATTGTCGCAAGTTGTAGCATTATTCTGGTTTTTATTGTAAAATTGTATTTCTTGTTGTATAATTTATTTAATTACTGTAAAGGACTTGCTTTATGAAAATCGGGATTTACGCCAATTTAGAGCGCGACATAGACGGTGGCGCGGCAAGAACGCTTGCTACGCTTCTTATTAAACGGGGGCACGAAGTATTGTTATCCCGCAACCTTGCTTGCCTCAATCTTCATTCTCCATTGTTGGATAAATCTGAATTGGCCTCAGCGTCCGATGCGATAGTTGTTTTAGGCGGAGATGGCACGGTTTTGCGTATTGCCAAAGAATGCGCGGCGCACCGCACGCTTATTATCGCCATCAATTTCGGACATATGGGCTTTTTGTCCGAGATAGAAAAAATGGACGAGTTGGATGTCGTATTTGAGCAAATCGAGAAGGGCGATTTCTATACCGAAAAACGAGGTATCCTTGAAGTTTCTTTTCAGGGAAAATCATATAAAGCGCTTAATGAAGTTGTGCTTGCCCGAGGAAGAAGCACCAAGCTGATACGATTCAGCGTCATTGTCAATGGCAATACGCTAAACAATTATAGCGCGGACGGTATTATAGTCAGTACCCCTACGGGTTCTACCGCTTATTCGCTTTCGGCGGGAGGGCCTGTGGTTGCACCCGAATTAAACGCTATGATTATTACACCCATATGTCCGCACTCGCTCAACTCCAGATCCTATATTATCGCCGACGATAGCAAGATAACAATAGAACTTAAAAAATCTGACGGCGAAACCAACCTCAACATCGACGGTGACGATGTTATTACTTTGCAAGCAGGGGATACCATAAATGTCAAACGGTCGGGGCTGGACGCATTGTTTATCAGGCTCAAAAAGTATAATTATTACAGAAAACTATTGGCAAAAATGAATACGCTAAACTAAAGAAATCACTTTATAATACAAAATTGAAAAGTGATACAATTCGTGCGTAAATTGTTTCCCAAAAGGAGGAACCAATGACTAGAGAACAAAGGCAAAAAAAATTGTTAGAAATTATCGAGTCTAACGATATCGAGACGCAACAAGAACTGCTAGAAGCCCTTTTGTCGTCGGGATTTAAGGCTACGCAAGCTACGGTTTCACGAGATATCAAAGAATTGGGACTTGTAAAAGAGTCGAACGGAAAATCTAAATCGCGTTATGTTAAACCTTTGTATCCGAAATTAGTAAAGTTGCGTACTATTTTTCATACATCTGTGCTGCATATCGATTATGTAAATAATTTAATCATACTCAAAACAATATCGGGCGGCGCCAATGCCGCAAGCGCATTAGTGGACGAAATTGCGATACCCGATATAGTAGGGACCATTGCAGGTGACGATACCTTTCTCGTGATTTGTCGCGACGAAAAGAAAGTACCCGATATCATCAACCAATTTCGTCAGCTTATCGATTAAATATGCTACTCTCTCTGCACATAAAAAACATCGCTTTAATCAGCGAACTTAGTTTGGAGTTTTGTCAAGGGCTTAACATACTTTCGGGTGAAACCGGCGCGGGGAAGTCGATTATTATCGACAGCCTCAATTTTGTATTGGGTGATCGGGCAGATAAAAGTTTGATACGGCATGGCGAAACTTCCGCAACCGTACAGGCGGTTTTTACTGCATCCGACAATAACGAGTTGAGCGAATTACTCTCAGAAAACGGGATAGCAGAAGAAGAACATATCATTGTACGCCGAACCATGAGTGAGAACGGTCGAAGCGAATGCCGTATCAATGGCACGATTATCAATTTGTCTGCGCTCAAAAAGATTGTTTCATTGCTTGTGGACATCCACTCCCAACACGAAAACCAAGCTCTTCTTAATGAGAATAATCACATAAAAATATTAGACAAGTATTCTAAAAATCTGCCTAAAATAAAAGAGGAGTACCGTAAAAGTTATTTTACTTACCTCCAAACCGCAAAAGAATTAAAGGCGCTTCCTTCTCGTCAAGAATGCGAACGCAAGATAGATATTCTTGAGTTTCAGATTGCTGAAATAGAGAAAGCCGACATCAAAGACGGCGAAGAAGAAGCGTTAATAAAAGAGCGTACAAAGTGTTACCATTCGCAAAAACTTATTAACGGATTGGGCGCAACGATAGCGTTGTTAGAAGGTGATTTTGGCGCTACGCCGTCAATTCATAACGCGCTGAAAGAACTGTACTCGCTAACCCAATATGACGACGCGTACGCCAAACTTTCGGACAGGCTCGACAGTGTTAAAATAGAACTTACGGACATCATTTTTACATTAAAGGAAGAATTAAACGACAGCAGCTTTGATTCTTCCAATATGGAAGGTATCGAAAAAAGAATCGAAGAAATACGCAAAATCAAGCGCCGTTTCGGGTCAACCGTAGAAGAAATATACGCTTTCCGAAAGAAAGCCGAAACAGAACTAAAAACCTTGAGAAACACGGCAGAAAAAGAAGAAAAACTAAAATTAACGGTAGAAAAAGAAAAGACTAAAGCAATGAAACTTGCAAAAACATTGCACGATATCAGGGTAAAAGATGCGACAACTTTAGAGCAATCCATTGTCGCCAATTTATCAGAACTTGGTATGCAAGACAGCGTATTTAAAGCGGATATTGTATGTCCTGCCGACGAAGAGGAATTTGAGGGATATCTTAACGAAAACGGAGCCGACGAGGTTAAATTTCTTATCAGCCCTAACAAAGGGGAGCCTCTTAAGCCTCTTGCAAAGATAGCAAGCGGAGGCGAAATGAGCCGCTTTATGCTGGGGCTGAAGAATATTACCGCAGAGCTTGAAAATATCGATACCTTGGTATTCGATGAAATCGATACCGGCATAAGCGGCAGAATCGCGAAGGTAGTTGCCTGCAAACTCTATAATATAGCCCGTACAAGACAGGTGCTCGCTGTTACTCATTTGCCGCAACTCGCCTCAATGGCAGATACCCATTATCTCATTTCCAAAAAAGTGATAGGTGAAAAAACACTTACTTTTGTAGAAGCCCTTAAAGAAAATGCTTCTATACGGGAAATTATGCGGCTGGCAGGTTCTTTAGAAAAAAGCGAAAGCGGGTTGGAAAACGCCAAAGAAATGAAAGAATGGGCCGAAAATTACAAAAGTGGCACCTCAATTTAGTATTCTAATTTATGTCATAATTTATAACTATTAAGGAATCGCTTTCAGAGAGTTACCGTATGTGAACATAATTCATTAAATTTAGCTCGTAGTATTTATAAATTGACCTTAAACCAAAAGCTGTCAATTGAAAAACAAATATTTTACAGCCTCTTTCAAAAACTATACCAAGAGGCGGTATTCCAATGAGAAAAACTTATAAATTACTTATCTCAATGCTACTGATTGCATTTATTTTTTGCTTGTCTTTTGCAAGTGGAGATTTGGTTGCAGACGCATATGGTGGTGCAAACTCTGTCTATTTGGGCGGCACACCGATTGGGGTCGTTGCTGCGAGCGATAAACTGATTGTGATAGACACACGGGTAGTCATTACAAAAGAAGGCGCGAAAAAATCCGAAGGAATTGACAAGTTGTTGCCCGGCGACCTCTTAATAAGTTTAAATGGAAAAGCAATTTCTACAGTTGAGGATATCGGAACAATTATTAACGGTTGTAAGGACGAGAGTTTTAAACTGGTGGTTTCCCGCGAAGGAAATGAAATGCAATTTGAAGTAACGCCTTTAATTGATATATTGGAGAACAACCGTAAATTAGGTATCATCGTCAAAAATGAAATAGCGGGTATCGGTACATTAACTTATGTCCGGTTGGACAACAAACGATTTGGCGGATTGGGACATCAAATATTTGATGAGTACTCTAAAGGGAAAGACTATTATAATAAAGGTAAGTTGTATTGCGCGGACATCATGGGCGTAGTAAAAGGCGAAGCAGGAAAAGCGGGAGAACTGAGAGGAAGTTTTAAAAGAGGCGGGTCTCTTAGCGGTAAATTGGATAAGAATTCATTTTCGGGCGTATTCGGAGTTGCCGAAGATATTTTATATGATAAAAGGCCGTTAGTCGCATTGGGAAGCCGTTCTTTGGTACAACAGGGAAACGCCTATATTTACACAACATTGGATGGAGAAACACCGCAAAAATTTGAAATTGAGATTGTAAAAGCAGTCAAGCAACCAAGCGCGAACGATAAAAGCATGGTAATTCATGTAACCGATAAGGAGCTTCTGGAAAAGGCGGGAGGTATTTGTCAAGGCATGAGCGGATCGCCAATTGTACAAAACGGCAGACTTGTAGGCGCGGTGACGCATGTTTTTATCAATGATCCCACACGCGGATACGGAATCTATATTGATTGGATGGTTTCTAATTAGATGCCCCGCATCATAATTATTTAAACAACTCATAAGAATATCTATTTTGCTTTCGCATAAAATTAAATGTGATACGCGATTGGTATTTTCACATTAAATGCCGCATTTACGGTATGATATGCTCGCTTAAAAAATATTATCAACTTAATAAGTTGCACTTCATCATTTGTTTTTTTTGCGCAGCTTGCGGATTGCTGATTGCGCTTTCGGGGACCTATAAAGCAGAATCCGAAAGCGTTAATTTTATTGTGATTATCAAACAAGGCGCAAGATCTCCGCTGCCTATGATCGTAAACATTTTGTTGTTTTCTTCCCTGGCGCATCTTGTCGTGTTTTTGGCGTCGTTTCATTTTGGCATATTTGTGCTTTGTTATGGCGGTATTATTGCGGGAAGTCTGTGTTTGTTTCGGTGCGCTTTTATTTCGGTATCCTTAGACGGCGTTTTGGGTATCGTCTTTTTCATATTTTTTATTATGCCCATTTATCTTTTTCATCTGTTTTCGCTTAGTGTTTTGTTATGCAAAATATACGATTACAGAGGGTATGCGGGTAACAAAAAATATTTTATCAACCTTTCGTTTGTTTCCCGCAAAATGGTAGGTGAAGTATTGCATTACTATGCCGCCGCATTGATTTGCTCTTATTCTGTTTGGCTGATTATCTATTTAATAACGCTTTTGGTTTGTTAAAGATAGCTTACATCAGTATATTTATGACACATTTTCAAATGATAATGGCAGGAGTAACATGATGAAAAAACTTTGTGTAGTAATAGTTTTATGTGTTTTTGTTGCGGCGATGCTGTGTACGGGCGGCGGAGCGGCATTTGCGGCAAGTGCGAAATTGCCTGTAGAAAGTCCCAATATTGGCAAAACTTCGGCGAAAAGCGCATACATGGTAGACTATGGTACGGGTACCGTACTTTATGAGCGTAACGCGGATAAAAAATTACCGATAGCGAGCATGGTAAAGATTATGACGCTGGTAATTGCCTTTGAAAATATTCAGTCTGGCAATCTCGAAATGGATCAAAAAATAACGATAAGCGAATCCGCTTCTGGTATGGGCGGCTCTCAAATGTTTTTGGATACGGGATTGGATTACCCCGTTTCGGACCTCATTAAAGGTATTATCATATGCAGCGCAAACGACGCATCTGTTGCAATTGCCGAAACGATTGCGGGCTCCGAAGAAGAGTTTATCCGCTTGATGAACGAAAAGGCGAAAGCGTTAGGGATGGAGAATACCAATTTCGTCAATGTAACGGGACTTCCCGAAGAAGGGCAATATTGCACCGCCAAAGATGTAACAATCATGATGAGAGAATTGTTAAAGTATGACCAGTATTATAAATTTTCCACTATTTATATGGAAAATTATACACATCCGGACGGCAGAATTACGGAACTTGTCAATACCAACAAGTTGGTGCGGTTTTATAAGGGCTGTGACGGAGGCAAAACCGGATTTACCAGCGAAGCGATGTTTTGTCTTTCGGCATCGGCAACACGCAATCATACAAGAGTTGTCGCTACGGTGATAGGAGCGAACGACAGTAAGTCGCGTTTTGGCGAAGTGAGTTCTTTGTTTAATTACGCGTTTGCAAATTATTCACAAGAAATTCTCGTAAAAAAGGGGGAACCGATTGCCAACGATATTGATGTTTGTAAAGGGAAAACGAACAATATCGCGGTTGCCGCAGACAGAGATGTTTATATTTTGCGAAAAAAAGGAGACAACCTGAAGTACACGGTAGGTTTTGATTTACAAGACAAAGTTATCGCCCCCATTACCAAGGGCGCCGTAATAGGCAAAATTACCGTAACATCATCTGACGGTAAAACCATAGGTTCGGCAAATATCGTTGCGTTAAACGATATCGAAATGGCGGGATACGGCGATTGTGTACGCAAAGTGTTGGAAGATTGGTTTTACAATAAAAAGTAAAA
>JAQVTZ010000111.1 GCA_028699795.1 Clostridia bacterium
TTATATTGATAGTAAAGAGCATCGGCTGTATCCCGTCGGGCGTCTTGATTACGATACGGAAGGTCTGATACTTCTTACCAATGACGGTTCCCTTGCCTACAAACTCACCCATCCTTCGCATGATATACCCAAAACCTACATCGTTAAGGTGGAGGGTACGGTGCCCGAGAATGACCTCGCTACGCTCCGCAACGGCATCGAATTAGACGGTATTAAGTTGCACCGCGCTAAAATCAAGCTGTTAGAAATGGAAAATGAAAATAAAATATCCCGTTACGAAGTAACGATATACGAAGGCCGCAACCGTCAAGTCCGCCGTATGTTCGAATCTATCGGCAAAGAAGTCGTATTCCTAAAGCGTACCGCGGTGGGCGACCTCAAACTAGGCGGATTGGGCAGAGGCGCAAGCCGCTATTTGACCCCCAAAGAGATTGATTTATTAAAAAAATATTGATTTTATTGTGAAGTTAAGATAAATCAAATTACAAATAGAGGTACCCAAATAGGGTAATTAGTGTTAAGGTTGGAAAGTTAAGAGTTGAGATTGAGGGTAGAACGAAAGCGTTGCACAAAACGGCAAGCTGTGATATCATTATAAATATCATCTTAAAGGTTGAAACACAGGATAAGGGTATACATTCAGGCTCGTAAGGGCATATACCATACAAGGATACCCTCTTCATAGGTCAAAATGAAAATACTACTCGTCAACGACGACGGTTACAAGAGTCAAGGCCTAATTAGGTTGGCCAAAGCGCTCAAAACCTCGCACGAAATCAGCGTTGTCGCGCCCATTACTTGTTACAGCGGTACAAGCCATGCGATGACATTCCACAAACCTATCTATGTAAAAAAGGTAGAGGATTTTGGCTATCCCTGTCTTTCGGTAATTGGCACTCCTTCCGATTGCGTTAAGTTCGGATTGGAGCTTTTTTCGGGCGAAATGCCCGATCTTATTCTTTCGGGCATCAACAATACTCCTAACATTGGCACCGATGTTGTTTATTCGGGAACGGTTAACGCGGCAATAGAAGGCGCAATGAACGGGATACCCTCTATCGCGCTGTCGGCAGATGTCGAAACCGACGACGATTTTGATTATGTTATCTCCTATTTTCTAAAGCATTTTAATTATTATTTAGCGCTTGCCACGCCGCATGTGCCCATAAGTATAAATTATAACGGGCCGCAGGCAGGCAACAAAGGGCATAAGATTGCGCCTTTGGGCGTACGCAAGTTTTCAGATTTATATATATCAGGTGGCGAAGACGAGCGGGGGCAACAGCATACCTTAGTAGGGGAGCCGCTTCAAATCGACAACAATCCCGATTGCGATGTCGAATGGTTTCATCAAGGGTATGCTACTATTACTCCTTTACAATTCGAGCTTACCGCTTTCGACCAAATTCAACGGCTTAAAAATACACCGCAGCCGGAGAGCAGTTTATGAGTGTAATCGTGATAGGCGGCGGTCCTGCAGGTATGATGGCCGCAATCGCGGCAGCCGAGCGCGGAAAAAGTGTTATTCTTATCGAAAAAAATGAACGCTTGGGACGAAAAATGTATATCTCCGGCAAAGGCCGTTGCAATCTCACCAATCAAACGGATATCAAAAACTTTTTAGAACAAGTCGTTTCCAACCCCAAATTTTTAATGAGCGCAATCCATCGTTTTTCTCCAGCGGCAACCGTTGATTTTTTTGAAAGCAAAGGGTTGTCGCTAAAAACAGAAAGGGGCGGCAGAGTGTTCCCCGTATCCGATAAATCCGCCGATGTCATCGACCTTATGGTTGGATTGCTAAAGTCTAACGGAGTAGCGATTAAAACATCTGAAACCGTGAAGTGTTTCCATTACTCTCAAGACAAAATTAGGATGGTTATTACCGATAAAGGTGATTATCAAGCCGATTCTGTTATTATTGCAACGGGCGGCGTTTCGTATCCCAAAACGGGTTCTACGGGTGATGGTTACACCTTAGCAAAGTCGCTGGGCCACACGGTAATAGAGCCGAAACCCGCACTATGTCCCATTCTACTGCAAGGGTGTTACGATACGAGCGGAAGGCTGATAGATCGTCTGCAACAGCCTTTCCCCGAGGGGCTTTCGTTGAAAAATGTCGAAGCGAAAATAACCGTTCACGATACCGTTCTGCATAAAGAGTTCGGCGAAATGTTATTTACAGATCGAGGCGTATCGGGACCCATTGTGTTGTCTCTTTCTAGTAAAATGAACAGGATGAATTTTTCAAACCTCGTATTCGCAATCGATTTAAAGCCCGCTCTAGACGAGAAAACACTGGACGCGCGCATTTTACGCGACTTTGAAAAGGCGAATAACAAACAATTCAAAAATTCTCTTGCCGATTTGTTGCCCAAAAGCCTCATTCCTTACATAATGAAACTGTCTTGCATCGATCCCGAAAAACCTGTACATTCAATTAACCGCGCAGAACGGAAAGCTTTGGTCGAAATACTAAAAAACATGAAATTTCCCGTAAAAGCGCTTGCAGATATAGAAGAAGCAATTGTTACTGCAGGTGGAGTTTCGGTAAAAGAAATCAATCCTGCGACAATGGGCAGCAAAATAATCCATAATCTTTACTTTGCAGGAGAAGTGCTGGATGTCGATGCGCTTACAGGCGGATACAACATCCAAATAGCGTTATCTACGGGATTTCTTGCAGGCAACAAAGCAGAATAAGTGCACAATACAAACAGAAATTCTATACGAAGGAGAAAATGAATGCTGAATATCGCGATAGACGGCCCTGCGGGGGCGGGTAAAAGTACGGTAGCAAAGATGCTTGCAAAAAACCTCAACATTGTATATTTGGATACGGGTGCCATGTACAGAGGAGTAGCGTATTATGTGATACAAAAAGGCGTAGACCCCGCTAGCGAGTCTGCCGTCATACCGCTTTTGGACGGCATTCAAATGGATATACTGTACGAAAACGGCATGCAAAAAGTAATGATATGCGGCGATAATGTCACCCCTTTTATTAGAGAGCATAATATAAGTATGGCAGCCTCAACAGTGTCCAAAATCCCCGCCGTTCGCATCAAGCTTGTAGAGCTTCAACGGGAGATTGCGGCCAAAACTCCTTGTGTATTGGATGGCCGAGATATCGGAAGTTATGTTTTGCCCGACGCACCCTATAAATTTTATATGACCGCAACGCCCGAAGAAAGAGCAAAACGCAGGCATCTGGAGCTTATGCAAAAAGGTGTCAATATTAGTTATCAAGCGGTATTGGATGATATCACGGCACGGGACTATCAAGACAGCAACAGGGCGTTTGCGCCGCTTAAAGCAACCGAAGACGCTATCATTATCGATACTACCGACCTCACGCCCGAACAAACCGCCGAACAAATCATGAAAAAAGTATGCAGCTGATAGTATCCAAGTATTCGGGTTTTTGCGCCGGAGTTAAAAGAGCGGTTGCTCTCGCCGAGTCTTGCGCCAAGCAAGAGGGAAAGGTTTACACTTTAGGAGATCTTATCCATAATACGGTTGCTGTGCAGGACTTGCAGCAAGCGGGCGTATATAGTGTTCAAAAGATAGAGGATATCCCCGACAAAGGCGTTGTTGTGATACGCTCTCACGGAGCGCCCTACGAGGATTATGAAAAACTTCGCGCGCGTGGTCATCGTATTGTAGACGCAACTTGCCCTTCGGTCGCCGCAATTCATGACAAAGTGAATCGCTACAGCAAAGACGGATATCATATTATTGTAGTCGGCAATCCCAGCCATCCCGAAGTTATTGCAACACTGGGATGGTGCAAAAACGGCATGGTTATTTGTCCCGGACAAGAAGTCCTTTTACCGCAAAATGCGGATAAAATATTTGTTGTTGCCCAAACGACTTTGAACCCTGCGAAATATGAAGAATCTTGCAAAAAAATTGCCGAAGCCGCAAAAATCAATGCGAAATCAGTTGAATTCTTTCATAGCATTTGTTATACTACAATAGCAAGACAAAAAAGCGCAGAAGCGATTGCAAAAGCGTCCGAAGCGGTTTTTGTTATAGGTGATACCGCAAGCAGCAACACCAATGCGCTTTACAATATCGCCTCTAGGTATTGCAAAAACACCTTTTTTATTTCAACTGTATCCGATGTACAATCGGCAGCAGATAGAATCAAGAATATTACAAAACTAGGCGTAGTGGCCGGTGCATCAGCCCCGCAAAGGCTGATTATGGAGGTTATCAACAGAATGGATCAAGAAAACAAAGTCGACACCGTCGTTATCGATGAGGTCCCCCAAGCTGCAGACGCAGAAGAGAAGGCTACCGAAGAAGCTGTAGTGGCCGATGCTCAAACCGAAGAAGTCGGTGCCGAAGCCGTAAGCGAAGAAGCCGTGGCAGAACAAACAGAAGAAGCCGTGGCAGAAGCCCAAACCGAAGAAGCCGCAGATGCAAAGCCTGCAGAAGCCGCAGAAATCGCAGAAGCAAAGAGCGAAGAAGCCGCAGATGCAAAGCCTGCAGAAGCCAAAGAAGAGCCCAAAGTTGCCCCAAAAGACAAAGCCGAAGAGCCCATGACAATGGAAAAGGCAATGAAACATTATGTCGTTAGAACGGTAAGAGAAGGCAGCAGAGTAAAAGCCAAAATTATTTCTGTAGACGGTTCGGGTATTGCGGTTGCAGTAGAAGGCATGGGCAAAAACGACAGTGGTTTTATCGATAAAGACGAAGTAGAAATAGACGGCACTTTTGATCCGGACAAATACGAAGTAGGCGCTCCCATCGAAGCAGTTGTTATTCCCAAATCGGCGGATTCCAAAAGCAAAGGGATCAATCTTTCTAAAAAGGCTTATGAAATTATAAAACTAGAAGATGAAGCCGTAAAAAAGATACTCGAAGGCGAAGAGTTCACACTCGTTTGCAATCAAGCAATCAAAGGCGGACTTTTAGGTCATATCGGCACCTACACAGTTTTTGTGCCTGCCAGCCAAATCCGTATGGGCTTTGTAAAGAATCTAGAGGATTATGTGGGCAAAAAGCTAAGACTCCGCATTCTTCCTCCCAAAGAGCCTAATAATACCGATGCGGAAGAAGGACAAGAAGAGGCCCCCAAACGCCGCTCCAACCCCAAGCGTATTGTTGCGGGACAAAGAGAGATTTTAGAAGAAGAAAAAGCAGCCCGCGAAGAAGCGTTTTGGGAAGTAATGCAAGTAAATAATATTATCAAAGGCAAAGTTAAGAGGTTTACTTCGTTCGGAGCTTTTGTTTCTATTATGAACTTCGATTGTCTTGCTCATATCAGCGATCTCAGCTGGACCAAAATCAATGACCCTAGCGAAGTGCTCGAAATCAATAAGTCTTATGACTTCGTTGTCATCAAAGTAGACAGAGAAAACGGCAAAGTATCGCTCGGCTACAAACAACTCCAAAAGAAACCTTACGAGCTTGCGGCCGAAAAATATCATGTCGGCGATGTCATTAAAGGCAAAGTCGAACGCATTAAAGATTTCGGCGCCTTTATAGAGATCGAGCCCGGCATCGACGGTCTTGTTCATGTAAGCGAAATCGGTTATAAATGGATCGCCAACGCCAACGAAGTCTTAAAGATAGGCGAAGAGGTAGAAGCGAAGATTATCGGCTTCGAAAACAACAAGATTACTTTAAGTATCAAGCAGCTCCTAGAGCCGCCCATGCCCGAAATTAGCGAAGAAGAGGATTCTCAAACAGAGAAACCTTCGCGCGCAAGCAGATTCAATAAGCGTCTCGAGGCCGCTGACTCTTTCACCAAAGACAAAAAAGAGCGCAAGCCCCGCCGCGACAAAGAAGATAGCGACGAGCCCAGAGAGTGGGTAAACACCGCCGCAGGCGGAGCAACCTTTGCAGACTTGTTTAAGGATTTAGATCTCAACGACTTCGAAAGCAAGGATGAAGAATAATCTGTATTCTACCGCAGGGCGGGATGTGAGCAAGCAAAAACGGCTTGTGCTCTCCTAACCAAACTTATCACGAAGCCCGTACAACCTTTGTACGGGTTTCTGTTTCTTATCACTACGATAAACTCTAA
>JAQVTZ010000112.1 GCA_028699795.1 Clostridia bacterium
GATACAAAAACTTGCTGTCCCGACAAATAATATAGAATAAACAAAACAGGGAGTATTTTGCTTGAATACCATCCTTAACAAAGTAAAAATCGTGTCCTCCATGATAAGATTCATGGCAACCCGGCCATCTTTGGTAAGACCCGTGAGCTTTGCGTCCCTGCTTCACAACAAGTTTGCCTTTTACACTAAACTAAGGATAACATATATTACATTTTTAGTCAAATTTCGCCAAAATAGTTTTTATCAGTAATTTTTGGTAAATGGTACAATGGTTACTTTGGGAGTTCAGTTTCTTCTTTCTCTGTTTGTGTTCTACTGACGTTCGCGAACTCGAGATAATGATCCTTGATTTCTAGTACTTGAATTTTAAGACCATATTCTTCTAAAAGCGGAGTTTCACCGTCATCAGGAACATATCCCAGCAAACCGAAGCAAAAACCCGAAAAGGTTTCGTACTCCTCCACAGGTAAGTCGACTCCCAATTCTTTCTTAATTACTTTTAAAGACACGCTGCCGCTTATTTTCCATTGATTTTCCGCCAATTTTTCGATGATGACGGGATTGTCTTCTATCGTATCTTCATCGTTGATATTGCCGACAAGCTGCATCAAAAGATCGTGCATGGTGATAATGCCGCTTACCCCACCGAAGTCGTCCAGAACAATGGCAAAATGTTTGCGATTGGTTTTCATGTTATGGAACAATACATCTGTCCTTACCGTTTCGGGCACAAAATAGGCGGGCTTGATTGCGCGCTTTATTACATTGTTTTTGCTTTTATCCGATAGTAGCAGATATTCTTTGGTATTAAGAATTTTGTTGATGCTGTCAGGGTTGCCTTCGCAAACGGGATAGAAGCTGTGCTTTGTTTTTACGATACTATCCATCCATGTATCGAAATCCGCCGTATACAAAATATCCATATCTGTGCGATGCACCATGACATCCTCTGCTGTTTTGTCATCGAACTCAAAAATGTTTTGAATCATTTCGTTTTCGGATTTGTCGATAATGCCCTTTGCGCTTACGGTTTCTAACATCAGCCGCAATTCTTCTTCGGAAAGGCTTTCGGTTTCGGCGTGGGGATCTATTTTGAACAAGCGTAATATACCATTAGTGGATACTGTCAGCAACCATACCAAAGGCGCAAAAATCTTAGATACAATATAAATCAGCGATGCCAATGCCAAAGCAAGTTTTTCGGCATTGCGCATCGCAACGCGTTTGGGAACGAGTTCGCCGAAAACGAGCGTAAAATAAGAAAGAATTAAGGTAATAAAGATGACCGCTATCGTATCGAGCGTGGTAGCAGGAATCCCTATCCCCGTTGAAACCAGCCATTTTACGAGAATATCTGAAAAGTTGTCGGCGGCAAATGCGCTGCCTAAAAAACCCGCGAGCGTAATACATACCTGAATGGTCGCAAGAAATTTGGAGGGTTGTTTGCTTAACTTGCCAAGCTTTACCGCGCGTTTGTCGCCTTTTGTTATCAACAAAGACAGCTTGCTTTCGTGAATCGTGATAATCGCGATTTCAGCTGCGGCAAACAAGGCGTTTAAGGCAATCAAAACAAGTTGCAGAATGAGTTGCCATATAAGAATATTCAATGATTCTTCCTCCATAAGAAAAAACGAAAAGGCATCTTCACACATCGTTAATATGCGAAAACACCTCTTATTTATTATTTGGGCACCTCATTTAGTCCCCGCTTGTCATTTTGGATTTGTGTCATATGCTAAATACTGTTGTGTTGTCCATAGAAAAAATATACAGAAAATCAATCCTGTTGTCAAGAGCAACCGATAGGTTGTCAGCTATTCATCACTTTTTTGACGGCCTGCCAAGACGGACAATGACGGTTTAGCAAAGCTTTAAAATCGGCTCCGTGATTGGGTACGGCGATATGTATTAGCTCATGAATGATGACATAATCCAAACATTCATAAGGTTTTTTGGCAAGATTGAGATTAAAACACAGCGCTCTTGTCTTTGTATTGCAACTTCCCCAACGGGATACCATTTTGCGAATGCGCCACCCCGAACACTTCAGCCCCGTAAGCGCTTCCATGACGGGCAGTCGGCTCTGGATGCGCTTTTGGAGTTGTATTTTATAAAAATTGTCGAGCGCGCATTCCAATTCTTCATCTAAGTCAAAGAACGATTTATACAAGATAATCGTACCGTCTTTTAATCTATATTCGGTCTTTAGGTCCCACTTCTTTATCGTGTTATATTGTTGTCCCCAAAGGAAAAGCGTGTCTTCAGCAAAAGATTCTTCTTTTTGCTCTGGCATTTGTAAAAATTTCTGTTGTTGAGCGGTTATCCAATTTTTCTTCTCTTTGATAAAGCTCGCGATTCTTTTATCACTTAAAGAAACAGGCGCCGATACTTTTACGCTGCAGTCTTTGCGCATAACCGTAATTCGCAATGTTTTGATGTTTTTGCGGGTAATCTCCACCAAAATTCCGTGTATTGTTTCTTTCATTTTACTTTTTATCCGGCTCTGTTTCTATTGCGCGTAATTCGTTGAGGAATTTCATACCTCTTTTTACGGTCTCACGGGGACGGTTGGTATGGGCCGTTTCGATTACCGCATACGGCGTGCCGTTTTGCGTGGCTTTCTGAAGATAGCTTTTAAAATCCAAAACACCGTCTCCGGGGGCGCCTATTGTCTTTGCAAGCCCCCATAAAGTAGGTTTGGCATCTTTAAGATGCAGGACAACAAGCCTTGAGCCCAAATGGTCTATCTGCTCCTCTACGATTGCGCCGTGCGCGTTTGCCAAATACACATCGAGGCTAACAAAAACCCGGGGCAATGTGAGTTCGAGAAGATGGTCGATTACCGCTCTGCCTTCGATACGCTTATAATCCGCTTTGCGATTGTAATACATCAACTTTATGTTGCGATCGTGAAACTTTTGAGAAATGCGGTTGAGAAACTCTGCCATTCTTTTTACATCATCAAGTGTTTTGTATTGGAACTCGAACGGCACAGACCCGCATCCTACGATATTACAATGATAAACAGAAAGCGCGTCTGCAATTTTATCGATATCGTTTTGCAAACGCTCGAGAGGCATACGGGTAGAACAAATCGAAACACCGCTTTCTTTGCTGATTTCGGCAAGCTCTTTTAGTCTGCATGTCGGCATTGCCGTAAGTTCCGCGACTTCACAGCGTGATGATTTTAGAAAGCCGAATAGAGAACGGATTTCCGATTTTGACTTTGCTTTTGGGAGATATATTTGCGCTCCGAATTTTGTCATCATTTTTCTTCCCGTTTAGTTTTTTGTAGTGAGGCTAGACGCTTTTGTTCCACTTAAACAGTCTTTTGATTTTGGTTTTTTGAGTATAGGTACTGCTTAGGATAGGTCTTGCGGGCGCGGTGGGCGAAGCCCACAACACCGCATTATAAATAATTTTTTGAATATTTTTGTCATAATATACGGGATAGGTGGCATGACCCGGTTGGAAGTAGAATATCTTACCGTAGCCTCGGCGGAAGGTGACGCCGCTACGAAAGACTTCGCCTCCCGCGAACCAACCCAAAAACACAAGTTCGTCAGGCGTGGGGATATCGAAAAACTCGCCGTACATCTCTTCTTGCTCCAGCGTAAAGGTCTCTGGGACCCCGTAAGCGATAGGATGAGAAGGATTGATGGTCCAAAGACGCTCGCTTTCGCCGTCATCCCTCCACTTAAGAGAGCAAGTGGTTCCCATCAACTTTTTAAAAGGTTTGGACTCGTTGGAGGAATGCAAAAAGAGGATACCCATCCCCTGTAAAACACGGTTGCAAACTTTGTCCACAACGCTGTCTAACACATTTTCGTGCCATAACTCTCCCCACCATATTAATACATCTGTTTCGTCCAACACTTTGTCGGTCAAACCGTTTTCGGGCTCTTCTTGCGTGGCGCAACGCACGGTACAATCGGGATTGTCTTTAAAAATATCTTTGATGACATTATGGATACCGTTGGGGTATACCTTAGCGGTTTTGCCATTTTGATGTTTGGGGTGATATTCGTTCCATATGGTAATATTCATCGTTTTCCTCTTGATATGATGTTAATAATTATAGATGACTTACGTAAGAAAAAATCATTTAGGATAATCTAGATTATAACGCTAAGAACAAAGGGTGTCAAGCCTGTCTTGTTATATAGAATGGTGCCTTCCTTATTTGTCATTTGACTTCTTCCTTATTTGTCATTTGTACATTGTAATTTGTAATCTGTCTCCTTCCTTATTTGGGACCCTCTATTTAGCCCCCGCTTGCTATTTTGGGTTTGTGGCATATTGTACTGCCAAACCCAAAATGCAAACGCTGTTCGGTAATTTCGTGGTCTTTCCTCACCTTATGACGCTTATGCTTATTGCTTGGACGCAAAAGCGTACAGATTTGCTTGAAGCAAATCTTACGGTTCGGTTGGCATAAAACCGCCTATTTTCCTCGACAATAGCGCTGCTATTGCCTTCGTCAAAACGGCGTTTTTCTACTCGAAAATCCATCCGAAATTCCTCGAAGGGGCTAAATAGAGGTTCCCTATTTGTAATTTGTACATTGTAATTTGTAATTTTTTCTATCCCTCAACTCGACACTTTAAACTAATATTGTTATTGCAACCTGTTTGCCTCTGTGATACAATGTAAATACTATAAATATAAATAGTAAGGTAACTAATGAAGCTGTTTGACCTATTGATGCCCCGTGAGGGTATCTGCACGGAGCCTTCTCTTTTTTACAAAGTCATAAAAGGCGAAGCTGCTTATTTCCAATCATCACTTCAATTCAAGGACGGCGCTATCGTCTCTTTTGAAACCTTTTTCAACTGTTTTTCTGCTGCAAAATACAAAAATTATACAGGAATGAATGTTGTTACCATTCGGCTAGAACTTCAAGGAGAATTTGATATTCTTGTCGAAAGCGTAACCTACGGTAAACGAAAAAAATTAGCTATGGGGCACCTAAATAACAAAAAGGGTATCCTAAAGGTCAACTTAAGCGATTGTTATGAAATAGGCTATTTGACATTTTCCCTTACGGCAAAAGGCGAGGCAAAATTATTGAGCGGTTGTTATGAGCGTGAAGAAGATGCCCTTCGAACCATTCGTACGGGTGTTGTGATATGCACCTTCCGCCGAGAGCAATATGTGCTTTCCAATTTAAAAAAAATCTGCGCATACGCCGATACCGACCCTCTTTTGAAAGACAATCTTCATGTTTTTGTGGTAGACAACGGAGGCACATTGGATAAATCTGTTGTCGAAAACGACATAGTGACTCTTATCCACAACCCCAATTTAGGCGGTTCGGGAGGCTTCTCACGCGGCATGTACGAAGTGTATCAAAGAAGCACAACAGAAGGTTATACCCATATGCTACTTATGGATGACGATATCGTATTTTTCCCAGAAACTCTGCAAAAAACCATTGCTTTTTTGTCATGTGTGAAAGAAGAATATGCCGATTATTCCTTAGGTGGGGGGATGCTGCGGCTCGATAGACCCTATCATCAACACGAGTTCGGCGCAATGTGGGCGGGGTGGAAAGTAAGTCCTTACAACAACGACAGCGATTTACGCAAGATCTCCGCGCTTATCGACAACGAAAAGATGGACAATCCCCCGTATTCGGCTTGGTGGTATATGTGTATGCCCGTTAAATTTGTGGCGGAGCACGGTCTTGCCCTTCCGTTGTTTATCAAGGGCGACGATGTCGAGTACGCGTTGCGCGCCTGCAGCGGCATCATCTTGCTGAACGGGGTAGGCGTTTGGCACGAACCGTTTCATTTGAAGTTTTCGGCGGAACTCGAATACTATATTAAGCGCAACGAAGCCATTATTGCGGCAATCTATTCTCCCGAACAAACCGTATTCTCCCATATGCGAAAACTGATAAGGGCGACCGCCTACCAGCTGGTCTGTCAACGCTACGAGTGGGCAGAGATGTATATCCGCGCTTATCGCGATTTCTTACGCGGTCCACATTACCTCAACGCCATAGAC
>JAQVTZ010000113.1 GCA_028699795.1 Clostridia bacterium
TGGAGACTTGCAAAAGAGGCTTCCAAATATAAGGTTTATTATGTTGTCGCTATCATTTCCACACTGGTTATGGCGGGGATTGGTCTTATTGCGCCCAAAATACTGTCGCAAATGACGGGTATTGTTTCTGACGGAATGACAAAAACGGATTTGAACAGGATTGTAGAGTTTTCTGTATTTTTAATAGGTATCTATGTGGTACGGGGCGTGTGTCGGTTTTTTTCAAATTATCTTGCGCATAAAGCGGCATGGAATCTTGTAAACGGGATGCGTGTCAAGCTGTACGGGCATATGCAGATGTCTTCGTTGAGTTTTTTCCATGAAAGTCAAACGGGCGACCTGATGAGCCGAGTAATCAATGACACGGCGACTTTTGAGTTGCTTTTCGCCCACATTATCCCCGAGATGATTACCAATATCGTAACGGTCATCGGTGTTGTTACCATTTTGCTGGTCGTTAATTGGCAGCTTGCGTTAATGACTTTTGCGCCGATTCCTTTTTTGGCGATAGCGGGATACTATTTTTTAAAAAGAATCCGTCCCGGCTTCCGCAAAGCGCAAAAAGCGGTGGGCGAACTCAACAGCAAATTGCAGGATAATTTTTCGGGCATACACGAGGTGCAGGCCTTTGGACAAGAAAAATACGAGTACGAAAACATCAAAACAAGAGCCAAATCGCACACCAATGCGGTTTTGTACGCACTCAAACGAAGCGCTGTTTTTCATCCCGTCATTGATTTTTTGACTTCGATAAGTATTGTCGTGATTGTCGGCTTTGGCGGATTTTTGGCATTCAAAAACGAGATGACGGTAGAAGATATTGTGGCTTTCATGCTGTATCTTTCGCTATTCTATACCCCGTTGATGGGGCTTGCGCGGATTTTTGAGGATGCGCAGCACGCCTACGCAGGCGCCGAAAGGGTACTTGCGATTATGGACAAAGAGCCGCAAATCAAGGATATGCCCAACGCCGTGCCTTTAGAGGATGTGAGAGGGGACATCGCGTTCGAGAATGTCGATTTCTCTTATGAAGACGGCGTACCGGTGTTAAAGGATATCTCTTTCGAGTGCAAAGCAGGAGAAACCATTGCTTTGGTAGGACCCACCGGTGTGGGTAAGACGACGCTGGTGACCTTGATTTCCAGATATTACGAGCCGTTATCCGGTCGTATTCTTATCGACGGATACTACATTAAGCATACGACGCTTGCAAGTCTTCGCAAAGCGATTGCGCCTGTTTTGCAAGAAACATTTTTGTTTAACGATACGATTGCCGAAAATATCCGCTACGCAAAGCCCGAGGCTTCCATGGACGAAATTAAGGCCGCCGCAAAGCTTGCAAGGATAGACGACGAAATCGAAGCGATGCCCGAGGGATACGCCTCACGGGTCGGAGAGCGCGGCGTAAGGCTGTCGGGAGGGCAAAAACAGCGAATCGCGATAGCGCGTGCAATACTGAGAGATGCGCCCATTGTTATTTTAGACGAAGCGACTGCCTCTGTTGACAACGAAACCGAAAAGAAAATTCAAGAAGCGATAGGCGAACTCAGCAAAAAACGCACAATAATCGCGATTGCGCACAGACTATCTACAATTAAGAATGCGGATAAGATTATCGTTTTGGAAAGCGGAAAGATTGCAGAGCAAGGCAAGCATGCCGAACTGATTGCAAGTGGCGGGCTTTACAACAGATTGTCGCTTGCAGAGCGTCTCAACGCAGATTAAAATGTAAAATAAATATCAATAAAATCTTGCTTTATTGAACAGTCACTTAATATTTGGTATAATGTTTTAAGATAACCACAGGAGGTATTATCGTGAACCGTTATTTACTACAACAAAAGTTTTTCAGAATCGTCGATCATTTCGATGTCAAAGACGATCGCGGCAGAGTCCGTTTTGTCATTAAAAGCAAGTTCTTTACCATCGGCAAAAAGTTCTGGATTAACAGTCCCGACGGACAAGAAATCTTGTATGTGAAACAAAGACTCTTCCGTTTGCTTCCCAGATTCGATTTATACCAAGGCGATAATTATATCGGCAAAATCAAAAGAAAGCTGAGTTTGTTTGTTAAAAGAGTTAAGGCAACCGGCGATTTCGGCGAATATACTGTCAAGGGCAATGTGTTTGCTTGGGACTTCAAGGTGTTGGACGAAGGCGGCAACTTGGTGGGTAATATCAGCAAATCCGTATTTCGGATAGCGGATACTTATACGGTAGACGCGTATACCAACGATCCTGTTATTATGGCCATTGCAGTGGTAATGGACGGTATCTTCCACCCCAGACATTAGTTTCTTGTTGAGGAGTACAAAATGACCAAAATTAAAGTCGGAGTAGCGGGGTACGGCGTCATCGGGCAACGGCTCGCAGACGGTGTTGCCAAGCAAAATGATATGGAACTCGTCGGTGTCGCGGATGTGGCACCGACGCTTGCAATACGCGCGCTTAAAGAAAAGGGCATGCCCTACAACCTGTTCCTCGCAAACGAGAGCAGACGCGCCGAACTAGACGCATTGGGAATCAAAATCTCAGGCACATTAGAAGACATGGTAAAAAGTTGCGATGTCGTGTTGGATTCGTCTCCGGGCGGTATCGGCGCAAAAAATAAAGAGCTTTATGAAAGGCTGGGCAAAAAGGCCATCTTCCAAGGTGGCGAAAAAAACAGCGTTGCCGATGTATTTTTTCATGGCTATGCCAATTACGAAAAAGGATTGGGAAAACAGTTTCTCAAACTTACTTCGTGCAACACGACAGGGCTTATCCGCAGTGTGGATTGCCTAGACAGAGCTTTTGGATTGGACAGAGTTGCGATTACGATTGTCAGACGCGTAGCGGACCCCGGTGATTATCACAGAGGCCTTACCAACGCGTTGCAAATCGACAAGGCGCCTTCGCATCAGGCGGTAGACCTCATGACGATTATGCCGCATGTCGAGGCGACGGGTATCTTGATTCATACTCCCATCACGCACGGGCATATCATCACGGTTGTTGCCACAGGCAAACAAAAAATCACCAAAGAAATGGCGTTGGACGCATTCCGCAAGCATCCGCGTATCCGCATGGTAAGCATTGACGAAGGCTTTTTGGGCAACGCATCGTTGTTCCGCTATGCCCGCGACCTCGGGAATCCCCGCGGCGACATGTACGAAATTGCCCTTTGGGAAGACAGCATTGTCGAGAGCGGCGACAGCATTATGTATGCTATCAACATTCCGCAAGAGGCGGTCACGATACCCGAAACAATAGATGGTATCCGCGCGGTTATGGCGATGCAAAGTACATCCGCCGAAGCAACCGCAGTGACCAACGGCTATTTGGGAATAGGGAAATGGAAACAGGCATAAAAAGCATTATCGGCGTAGATGTGCGGGACAAAAGAGTATTACTCCGTCCCGACATCAATTCGCCTATCGACCGTGACGGCAATATCGCAAACGATAACAGGCTGGTACAAACGGCTCCCACAGTGCGCTATCTGTTGCAAGGCGGAGCAAAACTTGCCATTATCGCCCATCAAGGCGATACGCTGGATTACCAAAACCTCATGCCGCTTGCAAAGCATGCCAAACGGCTTAGCGAACTGGTCGGCGCGGATATCGCATATATAGACGATGTCTGCGGAGACGCGGCTTTAGCAAAAATCAAGTCACTTAAGAGCGGACAAGCGATATTGCTCGGCAACCTCAGATATCTTACCGAAGAGGTCAGCACTTTCGAGAAAGATGTCAAGCTTACGGCGAACGAAATGAAATCCACTTATCTTGTACGCAGATTGGCGCCGTTGTTCGATATCTATGTCAACGAGGCGTTTTCGGCGGCGCACCGCAACGCGCCCAGTATGGTCGCTTTCCAAAGGCTGATGCCGTCTTATGCGGGACCGTTGTTCTTTAAAGAATACGAAGCGTTATATAAAGTGATGCACGGCGCAAACCGTCCCGTTACCTTTGTGCTGGGCGGCGCGAAGATATCGGATGCGTTCGGTATGATGGGCAAAGTGCTTTTGGATGGTAGCGCAGACCATATTCTTGCTTGCGGTGTAACGGGACTCATTATGTTGCTCGCGCAAGGAAAACAAATAGGTAAAGCATACGAAACATGGCTTGCGGACAGAGATTTGTTGGTGTTTGTCGCGCAAGCGAAAGAGTTGCTTTCCGCGTTTCCCGATAAATTCATTTTGCCTTTGGATTTTGCCTACGAAAAGGACGGAGCAAGGGTCGAAACATGTAGTGACAGCTTGCCTATCGACGATGCGATGTTTCTCGATATCGGGCGCAAAACGGTTGAGCTTTTCTGCAAGTATATCATCGGGTCGGGTACGGTATTTGTTAACGGGCCTGCGGGCGTATACGAAAACCCGTTGTTTGCCTACGGAACACGAGAAATCTGGACGGCATTTACTAAAACAAGCGCGTATACCGTCATCGGCGGCGGCGATACCGTCAACGCGGCCGCCAAGTTTATCGATTTGGATAAAGTAGGCTATGTTTGCACGGCGGGCGGCGCGATGGTCAGGTTTTTGAGCGGAAAAAGACTGCCGTTACTGGAAGCCTTTCAACAAAACTAAAATACATTTTTTGGTCGAAAATATAGTTTTCGACAATCGGGAGGGTTGTATGGGGATTCATGAATTTATACTTAAAAAGATTCCTGTTTTTATGGGAAAACACGATGCCAAACGCATTCGGAAATACAAGGTAGAGGTAGACGGCATCAAAGAGTTTTGCGACATTCCTTACCTTGCAAGCGGACACAAGTTCCATAAGTTGGATGTGTATTATCCCGAAGACACCCGTACGCCGTTGCCGATGATTATCGATGTGCACGGAGGCGGCTGGATTTACGGTGAAAAAGAGATTAACAAGCCGTACTGTCTCACACTTGCCAAACAAGGCTACATAGTCGTCAATATCAATTACAGGCTTTTGCCCGAAGTCGCTTTTCCCGACAATTTAAAGGATATTTTTGCCGCTCTCAATTGGGTGGAAGAAAACGCATCCGAGTTTTTCGGCGATCTAGACAATCTTTATATTACTGGCGACTCGGCAGGCGGACATTTGGTTGCAACGGCTCTCGCCGCCCTTGCTGACCCCGATTTTGCCGCGCTTTGCGGGGTAAAATCTTCGCTTCACTTCCGAGCGGCATGCTTGAATTGCGCGGTTACCGATATCGAAGCCTTTACCAAACATGACCGCATCCCATTGCTGAAGTATTTCCATAAAGTGTTTTTGGGAGAGGATTATAAAAGCAGCAAATATCTTAAATATTTGACAACAAGAAACAATAAATTAGAGCAATTTCCCCCGCTGTTTCTCATTTCCAATGAAGGTGACTTTTTAAAAAGACAAGTTTTCGCTTTCGTAAAGGAATGCGAAAGAAGAAAGATTGCTCATGAATTCTATTTTACGAAACAAAAGGATGCAAAGCATAAATTGGAGCATGTCTCTTGTATGCTGTATCCCGACTACGAAGAATCCGTTGCCGTCAACAAGGCAATGTTGGATTTCTTCGGCAAATACGCCGCAAAATAAATGGTGTACGATGTAGCGGTAGCGGGAGGGGGCGCCGCAGGGTTGAGCGCGGCCATCACGGCGGCAAAAAGAAATAAGAAAGTGGTTATTTTAGAAAAAAATGACCGCATCGGCAAAAAACTGCTTGCAACCGGCAACGGCAGATGCAATTTGGCAAGCGCGCTTTCTACCAAAAACAGATTTAATACAGATGCGGTAGAAGAGGTTTTTGCCAGAGTACCTCTCTCACGCGTTTTTCAGTTTTTTGCAGACCTCGGTTTGGTTATCCGCGAAGAGAGCGGAAGATATTATCCGTATAGCAATCAAGCTTCCAGCGTGCTGAACGCGCTCCGAAAAGGGATAGCCGATATCGGCGCAGAAG
>JAQVTZ010000114.1 GCA_028699795.1 Clostridia bacterium
CATCACCCTGCGGTCCTGCGGGCCCGACATCACCCTGCGGTCCTGCGGGTCCAACTTCGCCTTGCGGCCCTACGGGTCCGGGAAATCCGCGAGGTCCGGGAAATCCGCGAGGTCCGGGAAATCCGCGAGGCCCGGGAGGTCCGGGAGGACAGGAAATGCAAACAGGGTAAGGAAAACAAAACTGAGATGAATAGGAAGAAGAATAAGAAAGATTACAATCTTCAACATCATTCAAAGGTTCATGAAAGAAGTTGTTTTCGTCATAATTAGGATTACTTTTTTTAAAAAACATAAAATACCTCCTTGTTTTTTTACATACTTTAAATAAAGAAACTTAAAGATATGTATAGAACAATTTTTCTTTTGTAACAGAAAAGCGCCTATACTATAATATGATTGTTGTTTCAAAAGTGTTAAGGACGATAAGGACGACAAATTATCAATTTTCTACAATAATTTTAAAGAAAAAATCCAAAATCAAAGTAATTTATGATAAAATAAGGACGAAGGAGTACATGATGTGTGATACTTTAGTCGTGTTGCCGCACGCAACGAAAGACGGCAAACTGATTTTTGCAAAAAATTCGGACAGAAGTCCCAACGAGCCCCATGTAGTGGTAAATTATCCCGCGCGGGAGATCGATCTTACCAAAGAGCCCGAGGTCAAACTCACTTATCTTTCTATTCTTCAGGTTGCGCACACGCATGCGGTGGTTCTTCTCAAGCCGGATTGGATATGGGGCGCCGAAATGGGCTTTAACGAATTCGGCCTGAATATCGGTAACGAAGCCGTGTTTACCAAAGAGAAGCGTAACGGTCCCGCCGCGCTTACGGGTATGGACATGTTGCGGCTTGCCCTAGAGCGTACCAAAGACGCCCTATCCGCGTTAGAGCTGATGATTTCTTTGCTAGAGCGTTACGGTCAAGGCGGCAATTGCGGCTATGACCACACTTTTTATTATCATAACTCTTTCTTAATTGCAGACAGAAACGAGGCTTATGTACTGGAAACCGCGGGCAAATATTACGCTGTCAAGAAAGTGCAGGATTTTTATGCTATCTCCAATTGCCTTTCTATCGGAAGCGACTATTCGGACATCCATCCCGACACGCCAAAACAGGCAAAGGGCGGCGCACCTTTCGATTTTGACAACCATTATACGGACAAGTTGTTTACCCATTTTGCAAAAAGCCGCGAAAGAAGGGCGTTTTCTATGGATGCCCTCCAAAAACATGCGGGCAATATCACGGTGCAAACCGTTATGGAGATTTTAAGAGGGCACAGTCCCCGCAAAAAAGAACATGGGGCGTCGGTAGGTTCGGTGTGCATGCACGCGGGCGGTCTAGTCGGCGACCATACCACGGGAAGCTATATCGCAGAACTTGGCGGCAAGCAAGACGAGTATTATATCACGGGCACCACACTGCCCTGTCTCAGTTTCTATAAGCCGTTTGTTATGGGAGGCAAACTCCCTCCCGTTTTTGGCAATGAAAAAGATTCCAAAGCGTTTTGGTACAAGAATGAAAGACTCATGCGCTATCTCTTGTCGGGTCAGGCAGACAAAGCGGCGTATCTTGCAGACAGAGACCGACTAGAACAAAAATATCTTACCGCATTTAAAGAAGCGCAGAACAAAGCCGAAAAAGAAGCCGTCATGCTGGAAGCTTGGGCGCAGGGCGAAATGCGAATCGAAAAACATCTTGCCCCTCTGCAAAATCAAAGCTACCGCTTCACACTCGGAACGCTCTCTTATCGCAACTACTGGAAGAAAAAGACAGAAATCTTACTGGCGAATATGCAAAAATATCAATAAAAGGTAGTCACTTCGCTAAGATAGGATAAGTTAATTTTCCTTATTTGTAATTTGTACATTGTAATTTGTAATTTGAGTTATCTTTTTCGAAAAACCAGATATACAATTGTGTAGCAAAGCAGCGCGGCGTTTAAGACAATCACCGCGATGGAAACAGGTTGAAAAATTGGGTGCAAAGCGCCCATTCCTGCGCGTATTCTGTATATCTGTATGCCCAAAAAGACGACATAGGCGGCATCCGCAAGCGCGGAAACAAGCGCGAAAATCAGCAATGATAGCTTAAAGCGGTCGGGTTTCATCCCCAATATACCTCCTGTTCTTTGAGTTGGTCGAGGCTCGACAGCACGGTGATACCGTCATCGCCGCCGGGGTAAATCGTAAAGTTTAATATGTAAGAGGCATTTCCGTAGCCGATATTTGTTCTCGCTAAATAATAATTGTTTTCATTGTTTAGATTGCGAGAAGTACCTGAAATCCCTCCAAGCAACAGATAATCATTTTCGACTACAGTGCTATAAGAAACAGTAGAATAGGAGTTTTTTATAACCCCGTTATTCTGTCCAAGCAATCCACCGCAAAAATAAAATAAGCCGTTAGAAGTATTTTCAGGGGCAGACAGCAGATTAACTTCTCCATGGGAGCAAGAAAAATCGACAAGAGCTAAAGAATTATTGAGTGCGGAAACTCCTCCTAACCACAAGAGAGAGTTTTCAGCAGAGACCTCTAATTCACCATCGTTTTTGCACTTATTGATATAATTATTGTTTTTACAAACAATCCCTCCTATGTAGATTTCGGCCCCTACGGAGTTTGCACTGATTTTGCCATAATTAAAACAATTTAAAACGCTTCCATAGTTAAAGAAAACGATACCTCCTACACACAATTCAAGTTTGTTTTCAATAGCGGAAGACGCCGAACTCACTGCGCCGTAATTTGTGCTATTTTTCACCTCTCCTATATTTAAGAGTACCAAACCTGCTGAATTGGGTGACCAACTCTCGTTTTCCGAAGTTTGGCTGACGGCGGCATGATTGCTACAGTTCTCTATCACGCCTGTTTCTCCATTTTCGGTGACAAGCGCGCTTACATCCGCGCTATCGGTGGTAAATTCCGAGTTTTCACTTATAACGCAATTGGTAATACTTCCTCGGTTCCAACTTACAAGACCCGTTAAAAAGGTGTTTTTTTGACCGTTCCCGATTAGGGATACTTTGGCGGATACCGAGCAACCATGCAGTGTGCCAGAGTTTTCGAGTGCAAAGCAAGACAGATAACAGTCGTCTTCGTCCGCGCTCTCGGTAAAGTTTGCTTCCAGCGAGAGGGTTACATTTTCTACTGTACCCGTGTTGGTCGTCAGGACAAGGCCGGTATTTGCGCCGATGTTTGCGTCACTCTGTCGGATATCGATATGTAAATTGCTTATTTTGCCGCTCAGATTTTTAATCCACCCCGTTTTGACTTTATCGCCGAAAAACAAGGTATGTCCGTTCCCCTCTAAGGTGCCCGCGAAGTCTTGCGGCGCCCATTCCGCGGTAATCGTGATATCCCGCATCAATACAAAATGCAGGTCTTCGCCGGGGAAGGCGGCAACGAGTTGTTCTTCCCCCATAATCTTATAGGGGTTTTCGGCGGAGCCGTCCCCCGTTAAAAGATGTACATTGGCAAGCGCTGCCGAAGGAAGAGCAAGCATAATGAGCGCAAAAACGATTATCGCAACAATTCCAACCCGCAACAAAGGTTTCAACGGATTGCGTGAGATAACCAGCTTTTCACCCTCTGCTTTCGGTTCGCGGCGGTGCAGGGCGCTATAAATCTTATTGATATTGGCTTCGGTTGCCGCATCCTTTTGAAATTTTGGGTACAGCGCGGTCAACCTGTAGGTTTCGCCCAATACGGCGAGCATTTCGGCAGGCGTCACGATTTTGTTGCGATAGAGACGCATACAAGTTTTTGCTTTGTTGCGGAATTTTTTGTAGCTTATAAAATCTTCTTCTACCGCAAGATAAGAGCCGACTTGCAACAGCAATTTTTCAAAAGAAGCTAAAATCTTGTTTGCGCTATAAAGATAACACAGCGAAAGCAGCGGAAACCGTCCGAAGCACAACGAAACGACTCCCTTCTTTTGCTCAAAAAGAGCAGAAAAGAGTTTGAGATCGTCTTTTTTGACGGCTTCCAAAATGCGTTTTGCGGTTTCTTCCATGTTGCCCTATTTTTTCAATCTTACAACTTTGCGGGTCTTTGCCCACTTATCCAAAATATCGAAAATATAGTCTTCGTTCAAGTCCTCTTTTTCGACAGCGCGTTTTAATAGTTCGTTGGTGCTCATATAGGTTTCTAACAGAGTGTCCACCTTTGCGTTTTCTGCCTCGATGAGTTTGGTCAGCGTTTCGTTGCCGTTGCGGATGCCGTCCAACTTTTGGTAGTTGTTTGCCAGCGACTCCGCCACATCTTTATTGATAAATTCGCTCACCTTTTGGACATTCGCGTTATAATTATCCAGCGTTTTTTGCAGTTCGCGCACATTGTAACTGCGTTTTTTCTCTTCCAATATAGTATCCAGTTTGCCGATTTGCTCTTCGGCTTTGCTTTCCAACTCGTTGACCGCGCTAAGACGCTCCTCCACTTTTTCTAAAAGTTGAATGAGCCGCGCAAAATCCGAGGTATACTTGGCGGTAACCTTGACGAATTGGTCGATGCGCGACGAAAGGTCGGATGCGTTTTCGGCCTGCCGCGACAGGTTTTTGTAAATTTTGTCCAGATTGCCCTGTATGTCCCCTTCGAACGCGGTGTTCAGTTTGCCAATATCGTTTTTCAATGAATCGTAAGTTCCTGCAAACTCATGCAGGCTCTCCTGTATCGGTGTGAGCAACTCCCGATACGCCCGAAAAGATTCGATAAGAACTTTCGCTTCGTTGTTATCCATGCTTACGCTCCTTAATCAATTTTATTTTTTTGCTAATTTCTTTTTGTCGTGCCGACAAGGTTTCATAATCATTCTTCACCGTTTCCAGTATCAAGCGCCTTGCGGACTCGTTTGCGGCTACTTCGGTATAGTAGCGTACAATGTCCACATCCAATGCGCCTTCTCCTCGTCCGCTGCAGGCATCCACCAGCTCGCAAAGCGTGCGATCGCCAGATAGCTCGAATTGTTTTTTTGCGTCTTCGGGTCTACCAATCTCCCAATATCGGATACCCGCATCGCGGTAATTGCCGTGCCGAATGTATTGTTCAAAAATGTCGATATCGGCAAGCTTTAAGGTGCGTTCAAGGTCGTCGGGGATTTTGTTCGCGGCAAAACGGGCGTTGTCGTATTGCCCTAAATTGATAAACTGCTTGACGCGTTCTATAAGTTCTTCTTGGTCTGTCTCGATACGGCTGACGACTTCGTTAAGCGAGGCGATGGCTTCGGCGCCGCTTTTTTGCTCAAAGAGCTCGGCAAAAAAGCGTTCGAACATCGCCACATTCTTTTTTTCGGCGACATAGAGATGGTTTTTTGCGCGCGACACACCCACATAAAAGAGGTTGAAGTAGTAGCGGTACACACTGTTTTCGTCGGCGCGCTTGCGATTCACCAAGGTGCGCTCCAGCGTTGCCCATTTGTCATAGTTGTCGGATAGCACTTGATAGAGGATGACAGTTTCGCGCTCTAATCCTTTGATTTCGGACACCGTCAGAATCTCCTGCCGCTTTAGCAGCTTACGGAGTGCCTCTTTCTCTTTATTGCCTGCTACAATTACCGTAAAGTTGTCGAAGTTTTGTTTTGCCACGGCTTCCAAAAACTCGTCATCTTTGACAAACACGGCAGAAGTTTCGGCTTCGCTGTCTACGCTTTCTCCTTTCAACACGAAGCTGTGTGTGCCGAAGCGGCCGATATTGAGCGCGCCCAGCTTGTCGATAATGTCGGCAATACGCCGCGTATTACGGTAGTTGTTGGTAAGTTCTGCCACCGAAACGACATCCTTCTCGAACAAGAGGTTTTTGAGGTAAGCAAAGCTGAAGTAAGAGGGGTTAATCATTTGCAAAGCGTCACCGACGCAAAAGAGTTTGCGCGCAAGCGTTTGCATCA
>JAQVTZ010000115.1 GCA_028699795.1 Clostridia bacterium
AGCGTCGGCGTCTAAAGCGGCAATAAATACCTTGCCGTCGTCGTTAATATCAATTTTGACACCTGTTTCTTCTATTATCTTGTTAATGACCTTGCCGCCGCTGCCGATAACATCGCGAATTTTGTCCGGGTCAATATTAAAAGATGTAATTTTGGGGGCGTAACGACTGAGTTCTTTGCGTGGCGCAGACAGTACTTCCATCATTTTGCTCAAAATGTGCAGTCTGCCTTTGCGGGCTTGCTCTAACGCGGTACGAAGTATTTGTTCGTTGATGCCTTTAATTTTTATATCCATTTGGATTGCCGTAATCCCATTTTCGGTACCCGCAACCTTGAAGTCCATATCGCCAAAGAAATCTTCGAGACCTTGAATATCGCTAAGAATATGCAGTTTGTTGTTCACATCGTCTTTAATAAGACCCATCGCGATACCTGCAACGGGCGCTTTGATGGGTACACCCGCATCCATGAGCGCAAGGGTAGAACCGCAAACGCTCGCTTGGGAAGTGCTGCCGTTGCTCGAGATAACTTCGGATACGGTACGGATAGCGTAAGGGAAAACATCTTCGGTGGGGAGCATAGGTTCTAATGCTCTTTCGGCAAGCGCGCCATGTCCGATTTCGCGGCGCCCGGGGCTGCGCATGGGCTTAGCTTCTCCTGTGCTATAAGGAGGCATATTATAATGATGCATATATCTCTTAAAGAAATCATCATCGATGCCTTCCAGTTTTTGCACTTCGGATATTGTGCCTAATGTTGCGGTTGTGAGCGCTTGTGTTTGTCCTCTGGTAAATACGGCGCTGCCGTGCACTCTGGGGAGTACCCCGACTTCGCACCAAATGGGACGGATTTCGTCGGTTTTTCTGCCGTCTGGGCGAATACCTTTGTCTGCTATCATGGCGCGTACGCATTCTTTTTTCATGGCGTACAAAACATCGTTTACATCGCGCATGTTGTCGGGATAGATGTCTGCAAAGTGTGCTTTGATGTCTTTGTCTATCTCTTCTTCTCTTGCCTGACGCTCTTCTCTGTCAAAGGTTGCAAACATGTAGTCTACTTTTTCTTTGGCATAAGCATGCACCGCGTCACTGATTTCTTCGGGCGCTTTGTGTATCTCGATTTGCTTTTTGGGCTTGCCGACTTCGTTTTGGATTGTTTCGATAAAGGTGACAATCTTTTTGATTTCTTCGTGTCCGAAAAGGATCGCGTTAAGCATTTCTTCTTCGGAAATCTCGTTGGAGCCTGCTTCTACCATCATAATGGCATCTTTGGTGCCGCTGAGGAAGAGGCTTAAACGGGATTTTTCTCTTTGGGCATTATCGGGATTGATAATATATTCGCCGTCTACAAGACCAACTACGACAGAACCTGTCGGGCCGTTAAAAGGTATGTTGGACACCGAAAGCGCCACCGAACTGCCAATCATGCCGAATACTTCGGGCGGGATATTGGTATCTACGGATAAAGCGGTAGCAACAACAGAAACATCGTTGAAAATTCCTTTGGGGAACAAGGGACGGAGTGGTCTGTCTATCAGTCTGGATACCAAAATGGCTTTGTCGCTCGGGCGACCTTCTCTTTTCTTAAATCCACCGGGAATTTTGCCGACCGCATACATTTTTTCTTCGAAATCTACACCCAAAGGGAAGAAATCTATCCCCTCTCTGGGGGTTTTGGACATCGTTACATTCGTAAGAACAACAGTGTCTCCGCATCTGATAAGACATTCACCGTTGCTGTGCGAGCAATAGCCGCCGATTTCTACGCTGACTTCACGACCGCCGATCTCGGTGGTAAATAGTTTACTTTCTTTCATGTTACCTCCTGTTTCCGCCATTGGAAACTTATATAAATTATTTTTTATAGCTAAAATGAGAATATGTAAAAGAATCCTTACTTGGATATCTGTTGGAATAACCAAACACACACGGCGAATAAGAATGCCGCCGAAATACGCGGCTCCGTTGTTTTTTTTAGTCAACCGCCCGTGAAGACAAGTGATTGACGAAAAAGAACTCGGAACTCCGCGAATTCGTAGAAAGGGCTGCCACAATGTGAAACAGCCCTTTCTCGAGGTTCTTATTTTCTGAGATTGAGTTCTGATATCAGCGTTCTGTAACGCTCGATATCGTTGTCCTTTAGATAATTGAGAAGATTCCGTCTTTTGCCGACCATTTTTAACAGACCTCTGCGGCTGTGGTGGTCTTTGGGATGAGTGTTAAGGTGCGCCGTCAGTTCTTGAATGTGTGTGGTAAGCAATGCCACCTGAACCTCGGGGGAACCTGTGTCGCCTTCTTTGCGGGCGAACTTTGCGATGACTTCCGTCTTTGTTGTTTTTTCCATTTTTAACTCCTATAAAAGTGAGCTAATACGCCGTTAACATAGTAATAAAATTATCTTCATAACCAAGTTAAAGGTATTGCTTTATCAATATAGCAAATAAACCGTGATTTGTAAAGCGAATCATCGCCCTATTTGCATTTTTTTGGCAAGGTAATCGTGTAACCCTTTGGGGTTCGGAAAACGCTCGATACGGTTCTGTTGGGGATAAACAAACTTGCTCATCGCGCCCGCGCCTGCCGATAAGATTGTGTTGGTTTCTTCCATATAATCAATATTATAAATACATTGCTTGCCGAAAAGACAGTAACCGACATTTTCGAGATTGTCTGCCATATTCTTTTGCCGATACATATAGTATGGTCCATAACCCGCTTTTTTAAGCTGCTCTCTAGCGTAATCAACGCATTCTTTTATTTCGCCCCCGACTTGTTTTTGTAACCCGTCGTTATTAAATACGGCGCCTCTCTTAATCGAAAGCGTATGCACGGTGATGTTTTCAGGACGAAGCGTCAAAGTTTTTTCTAGACTTCGCGCAAAATCATCAAAAGTTTCGTTTGGCAACCCCGCGATTAGATCCATATTGATGTCAAAATCATAATTTCTTGCAAGTGTATACGCTTCGAAAATCTGTTCGGGAGTATGGGCTCTGCCTAGCGCCACAAGTGTTTCAGATTTATATGTTTGCGGATTGATAGAGATTCTTGTCACGCCCAATGCCGCAAGCGTATCGAGTTTTGCGCGCGTAATGCTGTCTGGTCTGCCCGCTTCCACCGTAAATTCGACACCGTAATTACGGCATGCCACAGGCTCCAGTAAATCCGCAAGCTCTTCTGCCTCGAGAGAAGTCGGCGTGCCTCCCCCTACATAGATACTGCGCAGATTAAGACTTTCATTTTGTATTTTCTTTGTGATCTCTTCCAGTTCTGCTTTTACGGTTTTTATATAATCCGGCAACTGCTTGCGCACGCGGGATAATTCGTTGCTGATAAACGAACAATATTTGCAACGGGTAGGACAAAACGGAATATTGATGAAAATATCCACATTGTCAGGCTCACGGCTATAGATACCTTTTTGATTGTTTACGACTTGTTCTATCAGTTCCGCCCTGTCGGGAGAGACACAAAAGGTATCCTCTAAATACTTTTTCGGATACCTAATCTTATCTATAAGTTCATAATATAGTTTGGTGGGGCGTACGCCCGTAAGGCTACCGTAAGGTAAACTAACACCTGTAAGGTTGCGACAGAACGCGTACAATTGCATTTTTATAAAACGCTTGGTAAGTTTTTTATACTCTAGTCCCTGCGCGTATTGTATGGGGAAAGAAGCCTCGGCCACTCTGTTTGCCGCAGTGATTTTAACAAAAAAATCGCTTTCGGTTTGGCGGATTTCCGTCGAAAAAATTTCTATGGCGTCGGGTTTCAACACGATATAAGGAGCATACGCCCGCACGATTTCGGGGACATCGTTCATATATTGGGGAAGCTCTGCCGCCCAACGAAATGTAATTGTCAATCTTGTATCTCCCGTACAGTACAGTTTTCGTTTCGTTCTCTTTGCAGCGTGGTTGTATCTTCATGACCGGGATAAACCGTATAGTCGCCTTGTAGAGCAAATAATTTTTGGACAGATTGCAGGATATCTTGATAACTTCCGCCTTCGAAATCCGTTCTGCCTACGGTACCTGCAAACAGCGTATCACCGCTAAAAAGGCAAGTTTCGGCAAGATAACAACAACTTCCCGGTGAATGTCCCGGGGTATGAATTACTTTGAAGTCAATGCCAGCGGCAACAATATGGTCTCCGTCTTTCACAAGAATATCCGCTTTGCATGGCGGCACCACGACACCAAATACGGCGCCCAAGTTTTGCCCGCCGTTAAGTCTTTCGGCATCCGCTTCATGTACGGTTACTTTTGCGCCCTCTTGTTGCCAATCACGCGCTTCCAAACAGTGGTCGAAATGCCCGTGCGTAATCAGTACGGATGTGATTTTTAGACCGAGATTGGCAGCAAACGCTTTGATTCGCTCTTTCCCGCGCATGGGGTCGATAAGCGCGGCTTCCGCCGCGCCATCCTTATAAACCAAATAGGTATTGGATCTTAAAGGACCCGTAACAAATTTTTGAACTTTAAGCATTGGTAAGTCTTGAGGCAATCGCTATCAAAAATTCTTTGGTATTGACACCCTTAGGGATGATGCTTTCGTTGTGGAAAAGTCCTATTAAATCTTTGGTCATGATACCGTTTTCGATGGTTGCAATAGTCGCGGCTTCCAGCTTATCTGCAAACGCGGCAAGCTCTGCCAGTCCGTCCAGTTCGGCGCGTTTTTTAAGGGCGCCGCTCCAAGCAAAAATGGTTGCAACGGGGTTGGTTGAGGTCTGTTCACCTTTTAAATATCTATAATAGTGCCTTGTAACGGTACCGTGCGCGGCTTCGTATTCATAATTGCCCTCGGGCGAAACGAGTACGGAAGTCATCATCGCAAGCGAGCCGAATGCCGTAGCAAGCATGTCACTCATAACATCGCCATCGTAATTCTTGCATGCCCATACCATACCGCCTTCGCTTCTTATAATGCGCGCGACAGCATCGTCGATAAGCGTATAAAAATACTCGATACCCGCTTGTTCAAACTTTTCTTTGTATTCTGTTTTGTAAATCTCGGCAAAAATATCTTTGAAACGGTGATCGTAAATCTTGCTGATCGTGTCTTTGGTGGCAAACCAAAGGTCTTGTTTGGTGTCTAGCGCATAATTAAAGCAACTGCGCGCAAAACTGCCGATGCTCTTATCGGTATTGTGCACCGATTGTACGACACCTGCCGAATCCAACTCTTTTATCACAATTCTTTCGCCATTGGGTAAAACCATTTCGACTTTGCCGCCTTGCGGTACATAAGCCTCGACTCCCGCATAGACATCGCCATACGCGTGACGGGCAATCGTGATAGGCTTTTTCCAATTGGAAACAACAGGCTTGATGCCGTCTACCAATACGGGCGCGCGGAACACGGTACCGTCCAATATAGAACGAATTGTGCCGTTGGGAGACTTCCACATTTTGGATAGTTTGTATTCTTCCACTCTTTGCGCGTTGGGTGTGATGGTCGCGCATTTGACGCCGACACCCAATCTTTTAATAGCGTTGGCGGCGGCTACCGTCACTTCGTCTTTTGTTTTTTCTCTTTGTGGCAATCCAAGATCATAATACTCCGTTTTGAGGTCGATAAACGGGTCTAGCAGAATTTTTTTGATATCTGCCCACATTACACGGGTCATCTCATCGCCGTCGATTTCAGCCAAAGGTGTTTTCATTGCAATTTTTTTCATGGTTTTGTCCTTCCTTGTAAGTTAGTTATTTATAGTGTGGAGCATTATAGTGTGGAGCATTATAGTGTAGAGCATTACAGTGTAGAGCATTACAGTGTGGAGCATTACAGTGTGGAGTTTGGAGTGTGGAGTTATGGATTATGAATAATAATACAAGATGTATCTAATTTTCCTCATCTAAACTTACAACTCTCAACTCTTATCC
>JAQVTZ010000116.1 GCA_028699795.1 Clostridia bacterium
ATTTTTGCAGTACGTCTCGTTGTCTTCCAAACTTTGTCCGCAATTTACACAATATTTCATAAATCTTCTCCTCCTTTCTATCTAATTACAGAAACACCAAAATACCACTAAAGAGGATATTTAAGATGAATCCTATAAGGGCTCCCGTGCCCGCCCGTTTCGCATTTTTCGGTCTGGAATTTTTCCAATTTAAATACAGAATGAGCCCCACCAACGGAAGAAAGAACCCCAATACTCCCCAACCGATACTGCCCGAATCATAAGGATTTTGCACCTCTCCGGTCGCGCGACCGCAACGAGGGCAATAAGTCGCACTATCTTCTAACTGTTGTCCGCAATTTTGACAATACTTCATAATTTCTCCTAAAACTACATAAAATTTTACATTGTTTTCTATTATACAATTCAGTTTCCAAAAAGTAAATAGGAACCTCTTAAATACCCGCGTAATATTTTTGGATTATAGCATATTGAAAAATAGCGGAGGGTATGCTACAATGGTAAAAAATCGTCATTGGGAGGATTTATGCAACAAATCATTACCGAAAAAACAAAACTGCTGAACGCCAAAGGCAGTCTCAACCAAAAGGGCTATGCGACAAGTCTAATAATGGATTACGACCGAAAAGATATAAAAGCAAGCAAATTCAGAATCAAAGAATGGGACTACTATTATGTCGGCAATCGCGATTACGGTGTCGCCGTAACGATAGCAGATAACGGCTATATGGGACTGCTGAGCGCAAGCATCTTGGACTTTAACAAGGTGTGGGAAAAGACCAATTCTATTATTTTGCCGTTTACGATGGGCAAACTGAAACTCCCGTCCACTTCCGAAATCGGGGATGTCGAGTACAAAAACAAACAGGTCTATTTCTCTTTCAAAAACGATGGTATGTCCCGTCACCTGTATGTCAAATACCAAAACTTTTGGGAAAACAAACCGCTCGAAATCAATGTGGTGCTTACCGATCCGCCCCAAGATTCGATGGTGATCGCGACACCTTTTAAAGAGAATCCCAAAGCATTTTATTACAACCAAAAGATAAACTGCATGAAGGCGACAGGTTGGGCGCGCTTCGAAGACAAAGAATACCGTTTTACCCGCGAGAACAATGCGCTCGGCACATTAGATTGGGGACGCGGCGTTTGGACTTACAAAAACACTTGGTATTGGGGCTCCTTATCGACCGTTCTGGGCGACGAAACCTTTGGTTTTAATATAGGCTACGGCTTTGGCGATACATCGGCCGCAACCGAAAACATGTTGTTTTATAAAGGCAAAGCGCATAAGCTGAGCGAAGTCCAATTTCTTATTCCCAAAAAGGACGACAAAGACGACTTTATGTCACCGTGGACTTTTACCTCGGACGACGGCAGATTCGAAATGAGTTTCTTGCCCATTATCGATCGTTTTGCCGATACCAACCTCAAGGTACTGCGCTCCCTTCAGCATCAGGTATTCGGCTTGTTTTCGGGCAAAGCAATCTTGAACGACGGCACTGTTATCACGCTGGAGAAAGAACTCGGGTTTGCCGAGAAAGTGTTTAATAAGTGGTAAAAAAGTGTAGAGTGTGTGGTTAAGTGGAGGTAACCAAGCTATTTTGTGCGTAGAAAAAATAAAAGCGGCTGCTTTCGCAACCGCTTTTATCTTACTAGTTTCACATATTTTAAGGAGGAAGGTTGAGACGGCGAGCAGAGTTATGAATTTACTCACCAGCTGTAGCTTGCGGAGAATAGCTTTTTGATCTCACGAACCTAGTAAGATTCTTAAGAGAGCGGAAAGCCAAGTTGCAGAGGGGGGAGGGAAACTTGCTTCCCGTGATCTCTTTGATGTCTTTATTGTAAGTGCCGATTATGATAATGCAAGGTAGAGAAAATGAATGTTATGTGAAAAATAAATTTTAGCGGCCTTGCACTTTTACTGGTCGTCTGTTGTGTTGGAATCATCCGTGGGGGTTGCATCCTTGTTGCGAATCATTTTTGCTTTTCCTTTCCAACTGCTGTAGCGTATCGGGTTATCGAGGAGCATCAGCATTTGCGGCAATAAGAGCATGACGCATAAAAAGGCGATAATGCCGCCTCTGCTGATTGCCGCGCCGAACAATGCGGATGCGGGCATATTGGAAATCAGTTGCAGAGTGAGCCCCGAAAAAGCAAGGATACCGGCGGAAGTAATTAAGGCGCGCGCCGATTGTGACATGGCATGACGCGCCGCGTCGAACTTGTTCATCGTTTTGCGATTGCCCAAATAATTGTCTGTAAATAATATCGCATAGTCTATCGTTGCGCCAAGTAAAATCGTGCTTACCAAGAGATATCCCACAAAGACAATCGGCTCTTTGGTTAGATAAGGAACCGTCATGTTGATATAGATAGACCCTTGTATGACCAATAACAATAAAAACGGAATAATGGCGGACTTAAAGGTCATTAGCAGCACTAGTCCCACCAAAGCAAGCGACACATAGACGATAATGGTATAATCGTGCTCGACAAGGTCTTTGATTTCCAGCGTGGCAGCGGCTTCGCCTAGAAGATAATACTTTTGTCCCTTTGCAACCTCTATCTCTTCCAATTCAGCATCTAAAATGTTTTTGATATCGGCAACAAGCGCGGTGGCGGCTTCGCCTTCAGACGGGATATCGAGATTGAGGATAATGCGGGTCATGGTTTTGCCTACAAACTGGTTTTGGAGCACTTCGGGGAGCATTTCCTCCATTCCCGATTCTCTTACAAGCGCAAGAGATTGCACGCCGGTTACGCCTTTCTCTTCCAACGCCAAAAGCCGCAAAGAGAGGCTATATTCTTTTTCGCCCGCTTCTTGGGGGAGCAAGACTACCATCTGGTTTTGGGTGCCGAACACCGCTTCCACTTCTTTGCGATCTTCCTTAATGAGGCTCCCTTCGCTTCCGAGTGTCGCTTCGTTACCGTAAACGAAAGTATTTTGACTTTGGAAATAGGCGCATGGCAGCATGACGGCGATGATGATAAACGGCAACACATACCTCGTTTTTACCAACAACTTGGATAGTCTTCGGAAAGTAAATTTAAAACTCTTGTGGGCGGACCTTACAATCAACTTGTCCGTAAACAATATGAGCGCGGGCATAAACAAAAACACGCTAAGAATGCTTATGATAACACCCTTTGTAAGCACTAACCCAATATCAAAACCCAATTTGTAACTCATAAACATCAGCGCGACAAAACTTGCGATAGTCGTAAGCGAGCTTGCCGAAATGGGCGACAGAGAATGCTTGATTGCGGCAATCATGGCTTCGTTATTATCAAGTCCCGTCTTTTTTTCACGCCGATAACGGTTCAACAGAAAAATTGAATAATCCATGGTAAGCGCCAGTTGCAATACGCTTGCCACGCCTTGTGTCATATAGGATATCTGTCCCAAAAACAGATTGGTCCCCATGTTAATCAGTACGGCGACGCCTATCGTCGCAAGATAAATAATGGGTTCCCAATAGGCCTTTGTCATGAGAAAGAGAATGATAAGCACGACAGCGCCTGCAATAATCATAGACACATTGGTTTCGCGGCTTACGGTTTTGCGGCTGTTGTAATTGACAGCAGAATTGCCTGTCATATAGAGGTCTGCATCAAGCTCCCGTATTTTGCCGATGGCAGAATACGTGCTGTCGGCATAATCTCCGCCCGTAAAAAAGATTTGCAAAAACGCGGCGTTTTGATGGTAAAAAGCCTCCAATTGCGGCTTAAAGTCTCCCATAAGCTCCATATCAATGCTGTCTTCGTCGAACCTTCCGTAAAGCGCCAGCAAAAACGGCAAAAAATTATCCCCGGTGTCTTCGATTTCCCCCATATATTCCAATAATTCGAATGGTGAGAGTTCGTTTGCGTTCTCGGGTAAAACTTGTATGATGCTCAGCATATATCGGATAGCTTCGGCTTCGGTAAGCGATGTCCCCCCTTCGTTTACCTCGGCAATAACGCCATCCAAAAATCCCGACAGCACATCGTCCAACCAAAGCACTCTTGACACACCCTCAATCTGCGCAACTTTTTGCTTATATTGTAAGGCCTGTTCGACATTGACATCCTTGATCATCAACGATGCGTTGCCGCCCGAGCCGAACTCCTCGTACAAAACCTGCAAGCCTTCGCTTGTTTCAGAATCTTTGGGAAGATAGGCGGTATCGTCATAATTTACATGGACAAAAGGGATGCAAACAGCGCCTGCTATCGTAAGCACAATAAAAACGATTAAAAATATTAGTTTTTTTTCTACAACGAACCGTATAAATTTGCTCATCACCTACCGCCCAGTCTATTAAAGTCTGTTTTTAATGTTTTGAAAATAAAACTTCATCAGTCTGTCCAACAATTCCGATTGCTCCGAAGCCTCTGCCAAGCGGAAGATCTTCAGACTTCCTCCGATAAAGCCTTCTGCAAGGATTTCTATCATCAATTCATCCTCTTCTCCGCGGCTGAAAGCCTTTTTCCATAAATCGCATATCTCTTTGCGGAGCGCGCTCCCGAATGCGGAGAACTTCGAGCCCTGACTTCGGTCTAAAAGAAGCATAAATTCTCTGCCGTAACGCTCGAATATCGCAAGGATACCATTGCGAAGTTGTTCGCTTCTTGCGCCCTCTATGCCTTCGGCATTTTGAAGGTAGGATATTTTGACAAACTCGGGGATTGCGGCAGCAGCTTCGCCCACCAAAGCTTCGAACAAGACGCTTTTGCCGTTGAAATAACGGTAAAGATTGCCTATTGGCACCTTCGCGCGGGTGGCAATACGCAACATATTTGCTTTATAATACCCTTCCTTTTCGAATTCGGCAAAGGCGACATCAAGTATTCGTTGCTTGACTTCCTCTTTTTGATACTGCATATAAACCTCAAAAGCGATTTATTATTCTCTTTTAATGATTATATCTTGCTATCCATTATTTGTCAACCGTAAAAAACAGAAAAGGCTTATGAAATATTCCTTTATATTAGACGCTATAAAATACATACTATTTTAAGAGGGCAAATGGATTATTTAGAAATTTTGTATCGATCAATCATATCGATTGCATTTATCTTTATTATTACAAAACTTTTGGGACCCAAACAAGTCTCTCAACTTACTTTTTTTGACTATGTAGTGGGGATTACCTTGGGTTCATTATCCGCATCGCTAGCGATAGACAACAGCCTGCCAATAGGCTACGGTCTGATCGCAATTAGTGTTTACGCTATCTTTTCATTGTTATCCAGCCTGTTAAGCCGCAAAAGTATGTCCGCCCGAAGATGGTTGGAGGGAAACCCCCATATCCTTATATCAAAAGGCAAAATTCTCGGCAAAGAACTAAAACGCTCGCAGTTTACGGTAAACGATTTGCTTCGGGAGTTGCGCACCAAAGGCTATTTTAATCTTTCGGATGTCAACCATGCCTTGCTCGAAACCAACGGAAAACTGAGCGTTCAGCCCAAAAGCGCCAAAAGACCAGTGTATACGGAAGACATGAACTTGCATCTTCAAGATCAAGGACTTTGCGCAAATGTCGTGATAGACGGCAATGTGATGCAACGCAATTTAGCGCAAATGGGGAAAGATACCGCATGGCTTGCAAATGAATTAAAACGGCAAGAAGTGCGCGTGCAAGATATTTTACTTGCAACGCTGGACACCTCGGATCAGTTATCGGTTTATCAAAAAAACGAGTTGGACTCGAAAAAAACGATTTTGCATTAAGGAAACACTTCATAAATACTTCGAGCTGAATTTGATGAATTTTTCGTCCAAATACGGTGACTTTTCGAAGAGGCGTATCGGGATACGAATCGAGGAAAAAGACGAATTTGGGCGGAAAAGGC
>JAQVTZ010000117.1 GCA_028699795.1 Clostridia bacterium
CCCGTGGGAATGGGAGTACGGCTACCATAGCGCCGATCAAGGCAAAGTGTGGGCAGAAGCCTTAAAACTGGGGGCGACAACATCGATAAAGGGCGCACCCTGCGACCGTTGTAGCATAAAAATACATTGCGGGGCGTGGGATAGCCGGTATGCCGGAGCGTTTAACGGCGCGGGATTGAAAGCGGTTGAGGGGGAATATCCGCAAGCCCCCGGGTATTATTTTGACCAGAACCCGGCGAACAAGATGGAGGGATGGGTATGAGTGGTAAAAAATATAAACATTTCAGAAAAATCGTGAAGAACGAAACGCGCAAGAGCATTGACGCTAACTGTGAGAGTTATATGCGCGCGATTAAGCATTTAAGCTTTTACAGTAGACTAAAGCTTGCGTGGCGGGCTTTTTGGAAAGTGATGAACGCATAAAAAGAGGAGGGGGATATGAAGTGTCCAAGTTCGGAAGAGATCGCAAATGTTCTTGATACAATTAAGATTGGGATAGACAAAAGCAGTTTCGGGCCGTTGTATCTGTTCGAGGACAATATGGATATTACAAAAAAGAAGGTCAACCAACTGGCGTTCGCCATATTGCCGCAAGTCATGAAACACGTTTTTGACAAAACTGAATTTAGGGGGGCAGATGGGATACAAAAGTAGGGGTAATTATCCGGTAACTGTTTGCATTAAGCGGTGTGCTAACCGAAGCGACGAGAACTGCAAAAAATGTTTGGGGTCGGGATTGTTTAAGGCCATTGAAGAAGAGCCCACCAGCGAGGATACGGGGGAGGGAGCAAAATGAATGTTGAGGAAGCGATCGACACCGGGTTGAGGGTCAGAAAATACTATGTTTTGAAACGGAAGAAGAGGCGCTTACGCATAAAATCTTTTAGGAATTTACTTAGGTTTTTCACATATGTGTTAGCAGTGTCGGGGTTCCCATACGAAGAGATACGGTACAGAATGTGTTATGACTTTGGAATCAAAAGGAGCTTATGCACCTACAAAAGATACGTCGCAGAGATGAACGCTAAACTTAAGGAGGACGGTGTTGAACTAGAGTAAAATGATACTTTTCTAGCTATCTTAAAAAAATTAAGTTGTTATACCTAAAGGGGTTACGGAAACGTAACCCCTTTTTTTTGATACTTTTTGACTATGTATAAGAGGCATATATGGAAAACCCAGAGAAAAGCAATCGCATTGAGTTCCCGGTCTTAACCCCGGAGCAAATAAACACGTTGCAAGTTGACGCGGCTATTCGGCTTATTGGCGAATATACCGTTATCTTGACGAGAATTAATAAGCAGGTGAGAGATCAAATGCTTCAGTTCGGCCAAGCCAAGATGAAACTTGATGAGCTTAAAAACGATAAACAGACGTTAATCGAATTGATGAGGGCTGTGAAGGTTATTGCTACCCAGCCATAACAAATAAAACCTATGAATTTAAAAAAGAGTGATGTCCATATAGGACGAATACTACTAAGCCTTGAAAACGGGGCTTCTCTTCGTGCCGCTTGCGAAGCCGCGAAGATAACCCCGTGGACGTTCTGGAAATGGCGCAAAGACGACCCTACACTCGAAGACCGCGTCAAACAGATAGAACTGTCAAACATTTCTATTGTTGAGGGCGCATTATTTGCCACGGCGATAGGCGGGGCGATTGTCGGGACAAAAAAGAAGTATCGTTACGGGAAACTCGTCGAAGAAGAAGAAAAGCTTGCTCCTCCGAATGTAGTAGCCCAGATTTTTTATCTTACAAACCATGCGCCGGACAGATACAAAAACAATAGAGATAGATTTTTGGGCAATGGCGATAAAGACCTTATTGAAAGCGAATACGAAATTCTTTCCGATGACGAAGAACAAGAAGCGGCAGAAATGCTAAAAGAGTTTCAAAAATGACGAGATCAAAGTCAAAAGATTACAATCCACACCGTGGGCAAAAAGCGTTTCACTATGCGATAGATCATGTGAAACGGTTTGTCGCTATGGTATGTGGGATACGTGGCGGGAAGACGTATTCAGGGGCGCGGCAGGCGCTAAGAATGGCATGGAACGCTAAAAACGACGGTGTTTTTGGGATTATAGCGCCGACATACAAAATGCTCAAACGCACAACATGGCTTGAGTTCAAAAAGGCGGCTAGACCGTGGATATTAAACGAAAACAGATCAGATCACATAATCACACTTAAAAACGGCAGGCAAGTTTTTGGGTTTACGGCAGAAGACCCTAACAGTATCCGAAACGTGACCCTAAACGGGTTCTGGGCAGATGAGGCGCGAGAGGCTAAGAATTTCGGCGAGTTATGGGACGTTCTTCTGGGCCGCGTGCTTTCCACGGGCGGGAAAGGGATTGTAACGACCAGCCCCAATGGTTTTGATGATATTTACCGCATATTCGTCGAGGAACGCGACAAAGATTATCTGATGTTGAGTTTCCCTACTTACATCAACAACTATATTTCAGCCGAAGCGATAGACGACCTTAAACGCAAGTATGACGAGAAGTTCGCCAAACAAGAGATATATGGCGAGTTTGTTGTATTCGAGGGGCAAGTCTATTACACGTTCAACAGGCACGAAAACGCAGGTGATCTGGCGTTTCAAATAGCTCGATATGATGACGAAAAACCGATTTGTCTATGCTGTGATTTTAACGTCGACCCGATGGCGTGGGTTTTGGCGCAGGTGCATACACGGCTTGACGGGTTAAAAGAAGTCAGGGTAATTGACGAGATCTTTCTTCGTAATTCCAACACCCCAGAAGCGTGCAAAGAATTTAAAACGCGGTATCCCAACCATGAAGCAGGCGTGGTTCTTTACGGGGACGAAACAGGCAATCAACGATCTTCCATCTCAAATATTACAAACTGGAAAATTATAGAAACAGAGCTTGCGAGGTACGGCGTACAAAAGCGTGTGCCGACACACAATCCACCTGAACGTGACAGGATAAATGCTGTAAACGGTATGATATGCAACTCTAAAGGCGAACGCAGGGTTTTCGTGAACCCTAATTGTAAAAACATAATCCGAGATCTCGAACAGGTGGCGTACAAAGAGGGTAGCGCCCAGATAGATAAAAGCAGTGGCAAAGATAAAATGCTGACACATTCAAGCGACGCCTTCGGATACATGATCGAAAAAGAATTTAGTCTTAACCGAGGCGAAATAAGGGGCTTAAGCATATGAGTATACAAAAACTTATAGAAAACCCGCATCAAATATATGCCAAATATCGCGACTACTGGGATTTTCTTTTAGAGAGTTATGAGGGTGGAAAAGATTATATCGGGGATTATCTCACGACCGGGACAAAGATATATGCAAACGGTAAAGCGATAAAACTTACCGAACGCACGCATCTTTTTAAACATAAAAAAGAGCGTAGTGAAGATTATAAAGACCGCGTAAAGATGAGCTATTATTACAACTTTTGCGCGCCGATAGTCGATATCTACACTAACCATCTATTCAAAAAACCCATCATAGAGGACTGGGGCAAAAACAAAAAAGATATTGAGCTTCGCAAAGAAAACATAGATTGCAAGGATAGTTCGATTTACGAGTTCCGCAAAGAGATGGCAGATCTGGCCCAGATATTCGGGGTAGCTTATGTAATAACCGACAAACCCGACACAGACAAAGAAGTTCTTTCGCAACAGGACGTTATCGATAACGACTTGTTCCCGTATTTCACACTATTCTACCCGCAGGACGTTGTCAACTGGGCGTTAGACGAGTTCGGGCGGCCTTACTGGGTGTTACTGCGTGAGCAACGCGATGGGAATATCGACCCGTTTAATTTTGATCCTAAAAACAATAAAACCGTAAATTACAGGATATGGACACGTAGCGAATGGATATTGTTTGATTTTGAAGGTGAGGAGATAAAACGCGGGAACCACAAGCTTGGGGTTGTGCCTATAACGCCTGTCTATAACAAACGCAGTAAAAAGAATGATTTCCTCGGGGTTTCCACCCTTGCAGATATAGCCTACATTGCAAAAGACGTTTACAACTCATGTTCAGAACTGAAACAAATATTGCGCGATCAGACGTTCGCAGTGCTTACATTGCAAGGGCAAAGCAGTGAGTACGATGAAGTGTCAGTAGGGACTTCGCGAGCTTTATTGTATCCCCCAGAACGTAACGCCCCGGCATTTATATCCCCGCCATCGAGTAACGCGGAAGTTTATTTCGCACACATTGACAGACAAATCTCTGCCATGTTCAAACTGGCCAAGCTCGAAGGCGCAAGCGCCAAATTCGAGGGGCAAAGCGCTATCCAACAGACGGGCGTATCAAAAGCATGGGATTTTAATGAAACAAATCAGGCGCTATCAGACAAAGCGGACAATCTCCAAGACGCCGAGATGAAGATGTGGAGATTGTTTTTTGAATGGGACGAAAAAGAGTTTGACGGGTCGGTTATCTATCCCGACGAGTTCAGTGTGCAAAGTTTGATGGAAGATTTAACCGAAGCTGAAAAATCAATGCGGCTTAACATCGGCAAGAGTTTCAATATCGAAGTCAAGAAAGCTATCGTCAAGAAAAAGTTTCCTCGTATTGATGATAAAGAGTTGCAGAAAATGCTTGATGAAATTGAGCAGGCAGAAGGACAGTCGGAAGGTAGCCGCCTGTTCGATCGATTGACGAAACCTACTGTAAACGCCGACTTTGGCGGAAAAACAAAGGAGAACCAAATATGATTAAATTATGGGCAATTGGTATGTTCGCGCATTTAGGGTTATTCAAGATTTTGTTTAATAGTCGTGGCGAGGCTGGATCCGGCGGGGATGGTAAAGCAGGCGAACCCGGAGATAAGGGGGCAGGGAAGACCTTCACACAAGACCAGCTTGACGCTATCGTCCAAGATAGATTGTCGCGCGAACGCAAGAAATTCGCAGACTACGATGATTTAGCAAAGTTTAAACAGGAACACGATAAAAATGTTGAAGCGACGAAAGAAAAAGAACTGGAATCACAACGGAAATACGAAGAAGTAAAGAAAACTTGGGAAGGCAAAGAAGCAGAGTACCAAAAGAAACTAAGAGAGGCAGACGAAGCAAACAGAAATCTTAGAATTGACTATAGCCTAAATTCCGAGATTTCCAAACTCAACGCTTATCCAGAAGCGGCGCAGGCTATCAGACCGTTAATCGTTCTCGACAAAGATGGTATGCCAAAAATCAAAGGCAAGAACGAGCACGGGATTGATACCGAATTACCTCTTGCAGAGGGTGTAAAGAAATTTTTAGATGACCGTCCGTATTTGGTTAAGGCTAGTAGCCAAACAAAGGGCGGGGGCACACTACCGGCGGGCGGTGGTGGTTCTGGCGAAGGGATAACAGACCTTGCGACCCTTAACGACCAGTATTTAAAAGCTATTAGTTCGGGGAACCATAAGCTTGCAGGGGAAATCAAGATGAAAATGAAAGCGTATTTCGCGTCAAAAGAAATATCGCGATCTGTTTAACAAACAACGAATTAAGAAAGAGGTGCTGAAATGGTTGATACTACCACGACCACATTAACAGAAGTCATCCCAACGATAGTGGCTTCGGCTTTACTCGAATTGGAAGAGGGAGATATAATTCGACCGCTCGTAACGAACGTTCCCTTTGCAGGGCCCGGGATAATCCACCAGACACCGTTTATCCAGAAGCT
>JAQVTZ010000118.1 GCA_028699795.1 Clostridia bacterium
ACTGTGTCACTATGTTGATACACCTCGTGGCATATAGCGATAAAGTCTTTGTCGAAGCTTCCGTTGGGGTCGGGCTCGCCTTCCGGCCCGATCGCGTAGCCTGCAGAAGAATTCATAATGCCGGGGTCGTCGTTATATCTATAAACATAGTCTAAGAACTTATCTAAGGCCTCTTGCGATTGGTCGGTTTCGGTATATTCCGTAGTAATTGCTTTCGCATAGATTGCCGCCAAATCCGCTTGCAAAGCGGTGTATATCTCATTGAAACTCTTTGTTACGATATTGCCGTCGGCGTCCAGTTCGTAAGGGCAAGACGGGCAAATACCTTCGCCTTCATAAATGCAATCTTCGGGAGTGCCTACTCCTTCTTCATGGTACGGGCAATCGAAATCGGGATCGTAGTCGGGGTTGCTCACTTTTACTTCGATGCCGTCTTTGGCAAACTCATAGAAATCTTTCGCTAGTTCTTTGTTGCCGCCGCTTTTAGAAGTGAGCCATGCGCTTTGCTCGTCGCTGAACTTGAGAAGAACTTGATAGACAAAGAAATAATCTTCCAGTTTGGTCACTTGGGGATAGTAGTAAAGCGCGTCAATGCCTTTTGTGATAGAAGAACCGAAAGTTTTGACTTCGTCCTCGGTATCTTGATAAGAGGCTTTGCCGGTATCGTAAAGAAACTTGAATTCGTTGATGATTTGCGCGTCTGTGATTTCGTTCGCGGCAACAGCTTCCTTTTTGACTTCGTGTTGAAGCGCCGAAAGCACCGCGCTTTCGAAACCGGAAGCGTAATAATAATTCATATCTTTGTTGGAATTTTTGAGATTTTCGTTAAGCTGACGGTACGCCTCTACCAAATCGCCGTCGGCGGTGGGGTCTACTTTAAGATTATTATATTCTGCAACAGGATCAATTTTAGATACATTGACACCTGCATCCTCGATTTCGGCTTTGGTAGCGTATCTGCTGACCTCGATATCTCCTATCTTAACGATATTGTCGTCAGTTACCTCTTCTTCTGTACGGGTGGCTCTGGGCGTCACAACATTGAAGGTGTGCGTAAGCGTGTGCGCTTCAAACGAGATATCGCCGTTTTCGGCCACGATTTTTTCGTCTACCGAAATCACAAAAGTATTGTCCGTTTTTTCTGCCGAAGTATCGATATCGGTGGTGTACATCGTATCGGGCACGACAAATTCATCGGAAGTTGTGTCGTCTTCGTAAACGATTATAACCTTGATGCTATTTTTGTCGATGCCTTGATTGACATAATAATCTTCTTTGAGATAATCTTTGGTTTCGTCCGTAAACTCGATACGGTCTATATCGGGTTTGTCAATGTCGTTCACAATATCGTTCGCTATGGTTTGCAGTTCGTCTTGATGACCTTGCTCTATCAGGCTATCCAGCGAAGATTGGATAGAGTCGTTGGTCGTATAGATAGAGGCGAGATATTCGGCATAGGTAAGACAATCTTCGGGGTTGGTAAGTGAATCGGGGGTTACTCTTACGCCGTTTGCGTTGCGTGCGACGATAGAAGCATTGCCGCTCTGTACATCCGTAAGATAGACCATTGCCGCCGTGACAAGATACTTAGATTTAATCTTGTTTTCGAGACACCAGTCGAAAGCTTCCTCTACGGTGTAATTATAACCGTAATCGGGAGAAGTCAGGTAGCCGGCGTATGAATTATAATAATCCATTAGTTCGTTTTGCGTCAGGGTCAGCGTAATGCCGTTGTATCCGTTGATGGTAGCAAGCTCTTGGTTGGCAACGCGGTTTTCGTTTTCGACAATAAGATTGCAACCGGCAACCGCAAATACGCATCCCAAAGCCACTGCGGCAATCAGCAGGCATGTGACTATTTTTTTGATTATTCTTTTGCCCATATCAAGCTCCTTGGTTAGGTGTAACTCTTATATAATGCTTACGAGATAGTCTCTAAAACACTCGCTTAAAGATTATACTATATATAACATTCGATTTCAACCTATTTGAACAGGTATTTCTCTACAAAAATTGGTTCCGCTCACGCTCAAAATATAGATTGCGCACCTCTATTTCGCTCCCGCTTGCCATTTTCGGTTTGCCGAAAAGGCTTTGTAATTACCGAACAGCGTTTGCCTTGAGAAACTTAGTTTGCGGTCGCTATCAGATATTCGTTGATAAACATTTCGATATCGCCGTCCATCACGGCATTGACATTGGTGTTTTCACAGCCTGTACGGTGGTCTTTCACAAGAGTATAGGGACAAAAAACATAGCTTCTTATTTGGCTTCCCCATTCTATTTTTTTCAGTTCGCCCTTAATTTTGAGTTCCTCTTCCATTTGTTCGCGCTCTCTTCGCTCGATCAGTTTGGAAATAAGCATCTTCATGGCGACTTCCTTGTTCTGCAATTGGCTTCGATCATTTTGGCACCAAGTGATAAGCCCCGTGGGGATATGCGTAATACGCACCGCGCTTTCGACTTTGTTTACATTTTGCCCGCCCGCCCCGCTGCTGCGGCAAGTCTCTATCTTAATTTCGTCAGGATTGATTTTGATTTCGTTATCGTTGATGATTTCGGGCATCACCTCTAAAGAAGCAAAAGATGTATGTCTTCTTTTGTTGGCATCGAAAGGACTAATTCGCACGAGTCTGTGTACCCCTTTTTCGGCTTTTAGGTACCCATAAGCATTGTTTCCGTTAATCTGTATGGTTACACTTTTGATTCCGGCTTCATCGCCTGCCTGATAATCCAACAACTGAACGGTATACCTTTCTCGTTCAGCGTAACGCGTATACATACGGTAAAGCATCTCGGCCCAGTCTTGCGCCTCGGTACCGCCCGCCCCCGCATGAATCGTCAATATCGCATTGTTAGAGTCATATTTGCCTTTCATCAATGCTTCCAAAAAAAACGCTTTGGCATCGCTCTCGAGATTATCGAGATACGCTGCCGCTTCCTCGGCAATTTCGGCATCATTAGACTCTTCTGCAAGTTCCAACAATTCCTGCGCGTCCTTTACGCTTTTGGTTATCGAATTCACGGTTTCAAGTTTTTTCTCGATAACGGCAATCTTGCGGCTGACTTCTCTCGCTATATCGACATCTTTCCAAAAGTCTTCGTCGTTTTGCTTTTCTTTCATTTCCGCAAGTTCTTGCGTCAGTTTGGCAATGCCAATCGCTTCGGTAGAAGTCTTGACCGAAGAAGTAATTTCTTGTAATCTTTGATTTTCGCTGTAAAAATCCATTTGGCCTATTCCGATTTATGTTGATTGTTGCAATAAGAAAATTGATAATTATTCTATTTTCCGCAGCAGTTTTTGTATTTGCGGCCCGAGCCACACGGGCACGGGTCGTTGCGTCCCACAGATTTGTTGGCATCGCGGTTGACATAGGTTACTCTTCTTGCGGCATCCATTTCGCGTTGCATTTGCGAAATGCGGCGCTCTTGGGCGTGCATGATAATTCTGTCCACATCGGCTTTTACCAGTCTTATTGCGGTCGTACTCCTAATGCTTTCGACCATTTCGTCGAACATATCGAACCCTTCGCGGCGGTACTCCATAACGGGATCGCGTTGGCCGTAACCGCGAAGCCCGATACCCTTGCGAAGCATATCCATCGCATCGATATGATTGCGCCAATAGCTGTCTACCACTCTAAGGAGCATCAATCTTTCGATATCTGCAAAGTCGATACCGTTTTCTTTTGCCCTTTTGATTTTGTCTTCGTACTGTTGTACGGCGGTTTCGTATACTTTGTCTTCCACCATACCGATATTCATATGGCTGCAAAGCTCTGGCGTTATAATATTGGTGCCTTTATCTAGCACTTTAAGCTCTAACTCGGTATTGACAGCGGTATAATCTATCGTGGTTTCGTCGTGCTCGGTAAAATCGACATATTGGTTGACGATTTCTTCGCATAGCGGTTCAATAAACTTTAAGATTTGGTCATGAACATCCTTGCCGTCCAGCACTTCGTTGCGTTGCGTATAGATAAGTTGACGCTGTTTGTTCATAACATCGTCATAATTAAGCACATATTTGCGGCGCGAATAATTGTTTTCTTCGCATCTCTTTTGGGCGTTCTCGATTTGCTTGGACAGCATGGGCATTTGGATGACGGTGTTCTCGTCACCGGAAAGGCTTGTGACAATTGCTTTCATACGATCGCCCCCGAACAATCTCAAGAGGTCATCCTCGAACGAGAGATAAAAGCATGAGCTTCCGGGGTCACCTTGACGGCCGGACCGTCCGCGCAACTGGTTATCGATACGGCGGGATTCGTGTCGCTCGGTGCCGATGACCCTCAGACCTCCGCAAGCGATTATTTTTGCCTTTTCTTCGGCGGTTTCGGCGGCGAACTCTTTATAAATCTCTTTGTACCTTGCCCTTGCTTTGATTTCCTGTTCGTCCGTAAGAGCGTTGAATGCGGTTGCCGCGCTCACTTGAACTTCCGTAAAGCCTTCTGCAATCAATTTTTGTTTGGCTTTGAATTCGGGATTGCCCCCCAAAAGGATATCGGTACCGCGGCCTGCCATATTGGTGGCGATGGTGACTGCGCCCACGGTGCCCGCTTGCGCGATAATCGCGGCCTCTTCTTTGTGCCGCTTGGCGTTAAGCACATGATGCTTGATATCCGCTTTGCGCAAAAGCTCGCTTAGCAATTCGCTGGTTTCGACATTCGTCGTACCCACGAGCACGGGCTGACCTTTCTTATTGCTTTCTTTGATATCCTGTATAATGTTTTCGTATTTTTTTCCTTTGCTAAGATACACCTTATCCGCTTCGTCGATGCGAATCATCGGCAAATTGGTAGGGATCGGTACGACATCCAAATTATAGATACCTTTGAATTCGCCTTCCTCGGTCAGCGCGGTACCCGTCATGCCGGACAACTTTGCGTACATACGGAAATAGTTCTGGAAAGTGATTGTGGCTATCGTGCGATTTTCTTTCTTTACCTCTACATTTTCTTTGGCTTCAATCGCTTGATGCAAGCCTTCGTTGTACCTTCTGCCCGCCATTTTGCGGCCGGTAAACTCGTCTACGATAATAATCTGGTTATCTTCTACGATATAATCTTTATCTTTGTGCATCAGGAAGTTGGCGCGGAGAGCGGAGTTGATTTTTATCATAAGCTCGGCGTTCTCGGCGTCGCCCAAATTGTCGATATGAAAGTATCGCTCCGCCTTCGTTACACCTTCTTCCGACAGATAGATATGGCGGTCTTTTTCTTCCAACACATAGTCGCTTTCATTCAGAATTTTAACAAAACGATTGGTTTTGACATAGATCTCGCCGCTCTCGTTGGATTGTCCCGAGATGATAAGCGGCGTGCGCGCCTCGTCAATAAGGATGCTGTCGACTTCGTCCACAATCGCAAAATGATGCCCTCTTTGCATGACACCCTCTTTGCTGATTGCCATATTATCTCTGAGATAATCAAAACCGATTTCGTTGTTGGTCGCATAAGTAATATCCGCTTGATAGGCCTGTTTTTTGGCCTCAAAATCCATATCGGGAAGTACGACCCCGACCTTCATCCCCAGAAAGCGGAAGATCTTGCCCATCCATTCGGCGTCGCGTTTTGCAAGATAATCGTTTACGGTAACGATATGCACACTGTTGCCCGTTAGCGCATTTAAATATGCGG
>JAQVTZ010000119.1 GCA_028699795.1 Clostridia bacterium
CCGTTGCCGTTGATTAAGGCTTCGATGACATCGGTCAATTCTTCGCCCAAAAACATCGACACAATGGCGGGAGGCGCTTCGTTTGCACCCAATCTGTGGTCGTTGCCCGCGCTTGCAACAGACAGCCTTAATAAATCTTGGTATTCGTCTACCGCTTTAATAACCGCGGTGAGGAAGAGCAGGAATTGGGCGTTGGCGTAAGGGGTATCGCCCGGTTCAAGCAAGTTTACGCCGGTGTCTGTGGAGATAGACCAGTTGTTATGCTTTCCGCTGCCGTTTACGCCCGCGAAAGGTTTTTCGTGCAACAGGCAGGCCATATCATGTCTGGGGGCAATAGATTTCATCAACTCCATCGTAAGTTGGTTGTGATCTGTTGCGATATTGGTTGTCGTGAAGATTGGGGCAAGCTCGTGCTGGGCGGGAGCCACTTCGTTATGCTTGGTTTTGGCAAGCACGCCTAGTTTCCATAGCTCTTCGTCCAGTTCTCTCATAAACGCCGCGACGCGGGGCTTAATAGCGCCGAAATAATGGTCTTCGAGTTCTTGTCCTTTCGGCGGTTTGCTTCCGAACAAGGTGCGTCCGCAACAAAGAAGGTCCAACCTTTTTTCGAATTCTTTTTTGTCTATTAAGAAATATTCTTGCTCGGGGCCTACGGTAGTAAGCACTTTTTTTACATTTGTATGTCCGAACAACCTTAGGATGCGCAACGCTTGTTTGTTGATTGCTTGCATCGACCTTAAAAGAGGGGTCTTTTTGTCCAATGCTTCGCCGTTATAGCCGCAAAAAGCGGTAGGGATACAGAGGGTACCGTCTTTAATAAAAGCATAGGAGGAAGGGTCCCACGCGGTATAGCCGCGGGCTTCGAAAGTGGCTCGGAGGCCGCCTGAAGGAAAACTGGAGGCATCGGGTTCGCCTTGTACCAACGCTTTGCCCGAGAAATCCATGATAATTCCGCCGTCTTTGGTAGGCTTAATAAAACTGTCGTGTTTTTCGGCGGTGATACCTGTCATCGGTTGAAACCAGTGTGTAAAATGGGTTACGCCTTTTTCTGTCGCCCATTCTTTCATTGCATTGGCGACAATATTTGCCACATCGAGTTCGAGGGGTTTGCCTGTATCAATAGATTTCTTAACCGCTTTATAGGTATCATTAGGAAGCTTTTCTCTCATGACCTTGTCGTTGAAAACCTGACAAGCGAATAATGCAGGGATATCCTTCATAAAATGTCCTCCGAATATAAGATTAGGCGCTGCGGAAAGTGTTGCTCCGTAGCGCCTTTGCTATGTGTGCAGTATAGCATTCTAAAAACCCTTTGTCAACAAAATAAATGATATTTTTGTGGGTTTTTGATATTTTTAGGAGCAGGATTTCCAACAATTGCTTAGTTTATTTTTTATCTGTATTTACTTTAACTTTTATTTATTGTATTATTATCCTATGCATATATAATAGACATTATCGTAATGCAATTTTTTTTGAAAGGATAGACAAAACATGAAAGATACAACAACAAAAGCAACGCCTTTGGGCGCAAGAATATGGATTTCAATTATATTGTTCGGATTGTTCGGACAGCTTGCTTGGGTGCTCGAGAACATGTACTTCAATGTGTTTATGGACCGAACGGTTACCTCGAATCCTTTTGCTGTCCAACTCATGGTTGCTTTAAGCGCGATTGTGGCCACCTTTTCTACGCTAATGACGGGCACGCTGACAGACAGGCTGGGAAAACGAAAACAGTTTATTAGTTGGGGGTACATCGTTTGGGGCGCAACCGTAATGCTGTTCGCTCTTATTTCTGTAAAAAATACCGCAACGCTTTTTGGTATCGCCGAAACAAAAGCCGTAACCGCTACGGTTGCGATTATCGTTATCATGGATTGTGTCATGACATTTGTAGGTTCATTCTGCAACGATGCCGCTTTCAATGCATGGGTAACGGATGTGACGGATAAAACCAACAGGGGCTTTGCCGAAGGCGTGCTTGCCATTATGCCGATCATGGCGATGGCATTGGTATTCGGCGGTTTGGATAGCCTCACTTGGGACACTTTCCGCATGCCAAACGGCACTATTGTAAACACTTATCAACAGGGGGCAACGCTTGTTTCCCATGGGCAGTGGTGGTTGTTTTTCGTCATTATCGGCGGGATAACCGCGCTTGCCGGTTTTGCCGGATTGTTTCTCGTGAAAGAATCGCCCACCCTCAAACCCAACAAAAACTCTAACTTCAAAAATATCTTTTACGGACTAAAGCTCTCTGTAATAAAAGAAAACAAAGACCTTTATTATACCTATGCGGCGATGGCGGTTGTGGGGATTGCCAATATGAGTTATTTGCCCTATATCATCCAATATGTCGAAAGAACGCTGAAGTACACCAACTATATTATTCCCGTAGGTATCATTATTGTTGTATCGGCTGTGGTAAGTGTGATTCTTGGTGTATGGTATGATAAATTGGGGCGCAACAAATTTATTATACCAATAAGCGCGCTGTTTTTTGCGGGCGCGGTTGCCATGACTGTTATCAGTCCTTTGGTATTCAAAGATACGGTTCCGATGTGGATGCTTGCGATAGCAGGGGTCGCGCTTATGTCGGGCAACCTAGGGTTGGGGGCGATATTTACTTCTACAGTAAGAGACCTTACTCCTACAGATAAAGTGGGTTTGTTCCAAGGCGTCAGAATGGTGTTTTGGGTGCTGATTCCCATGGTCATTGGGCCGCTTATCACCGCGATTATTACGGTAGGCAGCAATCCCGTAGGCAAAGATTATTACGGCAATAACATTTATGAGTATCCGCCTTATATGTTTTTGGTGGCGGCGGGGACGATGTTACTTAATATTCCGTTTGTCCTGAAAGTCAAAAAGTATTTGGACGGAGCGAACCAAAAGGTTTTAGTCCGTTAGCGCTTCGGGAACCATGCTTGCAATCGCGTAATTGCTAAAGGCTTTGTCTCCCGTCACCTCTTTTAATATAGTTAAAAAAGGCGGTTTCGGCGGGATAGAGCTTTCGTCGGGAAGCTCGATCTCGAGCACCGCTTTGCTTTTAGAAAAAGGATAAATATCAATTTCGTATCGGTATCCTCCATAAGGCAGAGTAAACCGTGTTTTCCTTACGGGAGAGAGGGCAGGGTCCGCCTCTTCTAATAGCGTGTGGTATTCGCTCTCGGAAATCACTTGCTCTTTTTCTATCCTTGTCATCCCGCTTAGCGGCGTCTTCTCGTTATAGATATAGGACACCTCTTTGTTTATAACGGTTTTTCTTACCCGTCTGGTAACACTCTCAGAGGAAACAAGGTAAGTTTGAATGATTTCGGCTTTATGGCAATCATGTCGCTTTTTTAGCATTGCGATGTCGGGGAACCGTATAATATATTTTCGCTCAATCTCATACTGCGTACTATTCTTATTCATATTCTTTATTTTACACCATTTAACAACAATTGCAAGCGAATCAATATTGACACTTTAGGAAGTACTTGATATCATAGTATAGAACAATTTACAAACAGAAAACCGATTTATTGGTTTTAATAAGGAGAACCGTTTTGCATATTGAATATAAAGTCAGTTCCGAGCAACGCAAGTCCTATCTTTTTATCCCTTTTGAAGTGCCCCAAAATGTCGAACGGCTGGAAATAAGGTATACCTACAAAGGCGACAATGTCAATTCACGACAGACAGGAAAAGAAAAAAACGTCATAGATTTTGCGCTGTTGGACAATAACGGCGACGATATCGGCACAAGAGGAAGTGAAATAAGGCATGCTGTGATATCCGCCGCTTATTCTACAAGTGGTTTTAAGAAACGGGAACCTGCGGCCGGCACTTGGACCATAATTTTGGGCGCCTACCAAATTGTATCCGAAGGCGTAACCGTTATTTACGATATCGATTTCCAATATAAAAAGTTTCGTTGGCTCAAAGGCGACACGCATATGCACACGACCAATTCCGACGGCGTGTACGATTACAGAGAGTTGTGCTTGCGCGCAAAAAAAGCGGGTCTCGATTTTGTGATGATTACAGACCACAACAATACGACCGAAGGCAAGGCGTTGCCCGATATCGACGGACTGACCTGTATCCGAGGGGTGGAGCTGTCGAGCTATTTTGGCCACATCAATATGTGGGGGCTCGCAAAACCCTATCACGGAAGCTATGCGACCAACGACAAAAAGGAGTTTTTGAAACTGAATAAAGAAGCGCGCGCAAACGGCGCGGTGCAATCTATTTGCCATCCAACCTGTTCGCTTATCCCTTGGCAATTCGGGTTGGAGAATGTAGAACTAGACGCGTTGGAAGTCTGGAACGGCCCGATGCGTAAAGACAATCTAAAAGCCGTAGAGCTTTGGAACGGGTTACTGAAAGACGGGAAAAAGATACCCATGGTGGGTGGTAGCGATTATCATCGTGATTTCTTTATCCCGTATCTTCTTGCAAAACCTACCACAAGGGTGTATGCAAATTCCCAAACGCCCGAGGCGATTTTAGATGCCGTAAAGCAAGGACGAAGCGTTGTCACTTTTAGTCCGCATTCTACTTTTTTGACAATCGAAACTCCCGAACAAGAAATGATAGGAGATACGGCGGCGTATCGCAAAGGGCGTGAAGTAATCGTTAAGGCCGAGGGCCTTTTGCGCGGGCATACGGTAAAGGTGATTGACGCGCAAGGCGAATATTACTCCTATACCGCAACACGCAAACAGAATTTCGAAGCGAGGGTCCCCGTTCGCGGTAAAGGCTATGTGCGGGCAGAAATCGTTTACCGCAAAAAGTGTTTTGCGAAACTGTTGCACAAAGTCGTATTGCATTTCATGCTCCCCAAAGAGGCGTCCGAGCCGATACCTCCTTTTATTTACGCTTTAACCAACCCGATCTATTTTGAATAAGAAAGGTTGAGAGCTTGCCCTGCGGTTAAAATACCTTTTATTTGCTACCGCAATTTTTGCGGTAGCGTTGCATTTTTGCGAAACCAGCGATATACTTATATCATTTAGAGCATCCAATAGGTGGTTTTATGAAGTTGCTATGGAGACTTGCAAAAGAGGCTTCCAAATATAAAGTTTATTATGTTGTCGCTATCATTTCCACACTGGTTATGGCGGGGATTGGGCTTATTGCGCCCAAAATACTGTCGCAAATGACTGGTATTGTATCTGACGGAATGACAAAAACGGATTTGAACAGAATAATAGAGTTTTCTGTATTTTTAATAGGTATCTATGTGGTACGAGGCGTGTGTCGGTTTTTTTCGAATTATCTCTCGCATAAAGCGGCGTGGAATCTTGTAAACGGGATGCGTGTTAAGCTATACGGGCATATGCAGATGTCTTCGTTGAGTTTTTTCCATGAAAGTCAAACGGGGGACTTAATGAGTCGTGTGATTAACGATACGGCGACTTTCGAGTTGCTTTTTGCCCACATTATCCCCGAGATGATAACCAATATCGTTACCGTTATTGGCGTTGTTACCATTTTGCTGGTCGTTAAATGGCAGCTTGCGCTAATGACTTTTGTACCGATTCCTTTTTTGATAATAGCGGGATACTACTTCTTAAAAAGAATCCGTCCCGGCTTCCGCAAAGCGCAAAAAGCGG
>JAQVTZ010000120.1 GCA_028699795.1 Clostridia bacterium
TACATTTAGGTTGAAGCGGGAGAGTGCGCGTTATTTTAACAGCTGGGAGACGGACGCGACGGGAGTGTATGAATAATACATGACCGAAGCGAACGGAGCCACGCAGTTAAAAGAAGGTGCGCTATACCGTTTCAACGGGCGAGCCAGCCTCCGTCAACGGCCATAGTAAATCCGTTTACATAATCGCTTGCAGGGGACGCCAGAAATACGCCCGCGCCCATGATATCATCGGGGGTGCCCCAACGGCCGGCGGGGATTCGCTCTAATATCGCTTTGTTGCGGTCGGGATCGTTGCGCAAATTAACAGTATTATTGGTAACCATATATCCCGGAGCAATTGCATTTACATTGATACCGTACTTAGCCCACTCGTTGGCAAGTGTCATGGTCAGGCCTTTTACCGCGCTTTTGCTGGAGGTATAACTGGGCACGCGAATTCCGCCTTGGTAAGACAGCATGCTTGCGACATTGATGATTTTGCCGCCCTTTTTGCGCTCTACCATCACCTTAGCCGCTGCCTGAGAGAGGAAAAACAGGGTTTTGAGATTGACATTCATGACTTCGTCCCAATCCTTTTCGCCAAAATTGAGGCTATCGTCCCGTCTTATAATCCCCGCATTGTTTACAAGAATATCCACGCTGCCGAAGGTATTTATCGCTTTTTGAATAATAGAATTAACGCAGCTAACATCGCCGAGGTCTGCAATCATGTAGGAAAATTTATCCGCGCCTATTTTTGCGAGCGTTTCTTCGCTGTCACGGCGTCCAACGCCTAAGACCTTGGCGCCTGCTTCTGCAAGAGCGATACAAAACCCCTGTCCCAAACCAGTATTGCTACCCGTTACGATCGCCACTTTACCGTCCAATTTAAATTGATCCAATATCATTATATTAACTCCTAATAATAAACTATCTTAATAAGGTTGCTTTGACGCCCTGCATGTCGTCAAACTCTTGATTTTCGCCGCACATACCCCATATAAAGGTATAATTGCGAGTCCCTACGCCGCTATGGATAGACCAACTGGGCGAAATAACCGCCTGTCTGTTTTGCACCACGATATGGCGGGTTTCGGTGGGATTGCCCATCATATGGAAAACGACATTGTCTTCGGGAATATCGAAATACAGATAGACTTCCATGCGTCTTTCGTGGGTATGCGTTGGCATCGTATTCCAATTGCTGCCCTCTTCCAAAATTGTGAGCCCCATTGTAAGTTGGCAAGTTGCTACAGTATCGGGAATAATGTATTTATTGATGACTCTGCGATTGCATTCTTTTTGGTTGCCGAGTTCTAAATGCACCGCTTTTTCCAACGGAATAAACTTGGAAGGATACTCTTTGTGGGCAGGGGTCGAATTGATGTAAAAATACGCGGGATGTTCGGGATCATCCGAGGCAAAACTGACCTCTTTTACACCTCTGCCTAAATAAAGACAATCGTATTTCTTCATTTGGTAAGCCGTGCCGTCGGCGGTAATTACGCCGCTCCCCGAAATATTGATGATTCCCATTTCGCGCCTTTGCAAAAAATAATCTGCGCCCAATTCTTCTCCCGCTTTCAGTTTAAGCGTTTGCGCAACAGGCAATACGCCGCCTACGATAATACGATCTATATGCGAATAAGTCAGATTGATGGTGTCCGTGATAAAAAGACTTTCCACCAAAAAATTCTCCCTTAGTTCTTCGGTATTCATACGAGAATACTCTTGTTTTGATACTGCATATCTAATGTTCATAAATAACTCCTTTTTGTAGCTTTAGCTACATATTGTTACTTTTTTATAATTTACCGTAATGCCTTGCGGTAAGTCTTGCGCTTTCGATAAGCATTTCGCGTGCAACAGAATCTGTAAGCAAAGACTTTTCGTGCGAAGAAATACTTAACGCGCCAATTATCTTATTATAGTTGTCATATACAGGGGTCGCAATGCAGAATACACCCTCTTCGTGTTCCGCATTATCTTTTGTGATTTGAGTTGCGCGCGCTTCGGTAAGTTCTTTTTGCAAAGAGATAATGTCCAGTGTGTTGGGTGTGAACTTTCGCGGCATGAGTCTGCGATAATACTCGACCAATTCCGATTCCGTCAGACCCAAAAGCAAACTTTTCCCCAACGCGCTGCAATATAGCTCTATGGTTTTGCCTATTTCGGAATAGGTACACGCAAACGAATAAGGCAAAAGCTTTTCGATATAAACCGCATAATCACCCTGTTTAATTGCGATGTGTCCCGTTACATTTAATTTGTTAACCATATTGCGAAGATATGGTGCGGCGATTTCTCTAAGGTCAAGTTTTGAGGTATAACTGCCTGCAACCGCGATAAATCTATAACCCAATTTATACTTTTCGCTTGTTTCATCTTTGGCAAGATAATTGTTGGCAACCAACGCCGTAACGGTACGATGTACCGTGCTTTTGGGAAGATTGACTTCGCGCGCAAGCTCGGATATCCCCACTCCGTAACGGTATTGGGCTACCTTTTCTATAATGCCAAATATTCGGTCTACCGATTGTATACTGTTTTCTTTCGCCATATACACTCCATAATTTTAACTCTAATTTTGTTTGGAATCAAGGTATTTTTGGTAATTGAGAGCGGCAAATACCAGTGCCGCTACACCGTAATTCCAGTTGCGTCCTAAAGGCATCCATTTGTACCAAGTGTAAGGTATCACTTTCATTGGTACTGTCGGGCGGGAAATCTCGGGGAAAAATACGCCTTCATTCTCATAAATGATGCTGTCCAGACACGCGTTATATCCCTTTAATGCGGGATTTAGAAAAGTTTTTTCGTCCAACATGCCTTGCGCGATAGCATCCAACCAACCTCCGCAAATAAGCGCGGTAGCGGATAACTCTCTATATGTTTTCCCAACCTTATTAAATACTGTCTCAAAGGTTCCGTCCGCTCTTTGATACTTTAACAGTGCCAAAGAAGTTTTGCGGTATATCTCAATAATCTCTTTCGATTGGGGATGCTCTTTGCCGAGATATTGGTATATCATTGGAAACGATGCCATGACCCAGCCGTTACCTCGGCCCCAAAAAAGTTTGCGCCGCGGATAGTGCGTGCATTGCTTCACCCAATACGCGTGATACCATAAGTGTTCTTGATTATCCATAAGGTATTTTGCAAACTGCGCGGGCAGTTTTGCGCCGTAATCAAAAAGCTCTTTGTCGCGCGCTTCCGCCCCATAACGCACAGTAAACACCGAAAACATCATTAAACTGTCTACCCAAACGGATTGAGGATAGGTTTTGGCATCCTTGCTCGTGCCAAAGTGATTGGGCATGTCTTCCAAAATCTTGGTACAATTTTTAATATAATCTATCACTTTATCCGTAAGTTCTTTATAATTCGCGTTTTTTGTCTTTTTTTGCAAATAATAAGACGCAAGCCCCGGCGCGGCGGTATCGGAACAGTCTATTGCAGGCGTTTGTTTGACATATTTATCGATATATCTTGTGACAAACGGCAAATACCTGTCTTCTTTGAGATAAGCGTCGAGTTCGGTAAGCGCATAGGCGAAAAGACCTTCTCCCCATCCCCAACGCTTCTCTTCAGGCACCCAAGTTTTGGTTAAATAGTCGCATAAATCCAATATTTGTTTCATTTTGTACCACCTAGCGGAACAATGTTTCTTTATATATTCTACCACAATAATGTCATTAAGTCAATACATAAGTTTATAAAGAAAGTATTTTGAAACTTGATTACTTGTTAATCCTATTTTTATTATGGTATACTGTTAAAAAATCAAGTGCATGGTGGTTTCGTTCTGCACCGTAAGTGCATTGTCATAAGGAGCAAAAGATGAACTTACTGTCCAAGTTTATTAAGCAAACGGATTTCCAAAGCTATGAGGATTTCAAACAAAATTTCGAATATAAGCAAATAGACAGCTTCAATTTCGGTTACGATGTGGTGGACGAATACGCGCGCCTCGCACCCAAAAAAAGAGCGATTGTATGGTGCAACAGCGCGGGAGAAGAGCGCATTATCACTTTCGGTGAGCTTAAAACACTTACAGACAAAACCGCCAATATGTTGCTTGGTTTAGGGCTGAAAAAAGGCGACTTTATCATGACAATGCTAAACCGCCGCTACGAGTATTATTTGCTGAATGTTGCCTGTTGCAAAATTGGAGTCGTTATCGTGCCCGCGACCTATCTTTTGACGGTAAAGGATATCGAATACCGCTGCAACAGCGCGGATATTAAAGCGCTTTTCTGCATCAACGAAAAGGAAGTAACGGAGTATATCAACGAAGCCGCACCCGCATGCAAAACACTTCAATACAAGTTTACAATTGGTAAATGCGACGGTTATTTGGATTTTCATGAAGAGATACAAAAATACGATGATAAGTTGCCTTGCCTCCCCCGTTCCGCCCTTACCGACACCATGATGGTATACTTTACATCGGGTACGACAGGCTACCCCAAAATGGTAATGTTGGATTATAAATACCCTTTGGGACACATTATGACCGCTTACTATTGGCAAGCTGTCGTGGACGACGGGCTGCATTTTACCATGGCCGAAAGCGGTTGGGCGAAGTTTAGTTGGGGAAAGCTGTACGGCCAATGGTTGGCAGGGAGCGCAGTGTTCAATTACGATTACTACGGCAGATTTACCCCTACCGATGTGCTTCCTCTTATCTCGAAGTATAAGATTACCACTTTTTGCGCGCCTCCTACCGTCTATCGCTTTTTTATTCGCGAGGACCTGTCGCATTACGACTTTTCGTCGCTAGTAAGCATCACTACGGCAGGCGAACCCCTCAACGCCGAAGTATTTCGACTATTCAAAGAAACTACGGGATTACCCATCCGCGAAGGCTTCGGTCAGACCGAAAGCGCATCCATCCTTACCACTTGCAGATATTGCGAAGCAGTACCCGGCAGTATGGGCTTTCCGATGGCGATTTACGATGTAGCCCTGCTAGATGATGAGGACAATGAAATCTCCGATTGCGAAAAAGAAGGCGAGATTTGCATAAAAATAAGAAACAACCAGTTTGGGTTGCTAGCAGGCTATTATAGGGACCCTGAACGAACCTATAACGCTTTACAAACGGGATATTACCATACGGGTGATCTGGCAATGAAAGACCAAAACGGATATTATTGGTTCGTTGGCCGCAAAGACGATATCATCAAGTCCAGCGGTTATCGCATCGGGCCCTTTGAGGTCGAAAGCGCGCTGATGGAGCACCCCGCCGTGCTTGAGTGCGCAATTACAGGTGTCCCTCATCCCGAGCGCGGTCAAATCGTAAAAGCTATGATCATCCTTAATAAAGGTTTCAGCGCAAGCGATACATTAACCAAAGAACTTCAAGACCATGTGAAACATAATACCGCTCCCTATAAATATCCCCGCATTATCGAATATGTAACAGCGCTTCCCAAAACAATTTCAGGCAAAATCAAGAGGAAAGATATTCGGAAGGACTAGTTAAATTACAAATTACAATGTACAAATTTTATCAAATTACAAATTACAATGTACAAATTGGGTACCTCTATTTAGCCCCTTCGAGGAATTTCGGATGAATTTTCGAGTAGAAAATCGCCGTTTTGA
>JAQVTZ010000121.1 GCA_028699795.1 Clostridia bacterium
GACGAGGGCAGAAAAACGGATACCTTGTCTACCGTCGCGCTCAAGCTTAAACAGGAAAACGACCGCAAGTCAGAACAAATCCGACTGCTCTATGTGGCAATGACCAGAGCAAGACAACATTTATTTGTTTCGGGCAAGCCGTCTTCCAAAACCTGTTTATTCCCCGACGAACCCAATTCGTTTGCAGGGTGGATTGCCTATGCAAAAAGTCACAATAACAATTTAAATCGATATTTTGTCAATCCCAAACCGCAAGAGCCCGAAATCACGGAAGACAAACACACATATTACCCCATGGAAGCGAAACCAGTTCTCTTAGAAAAAGAGTATCCGCATATGGCTTCGACTAAGTTGAGTTGCAAATACAGCGTAAGTTCGTTGGGAAAGAAAAAAGAGGACCCTGATACACTTCCCGCGTATACGCTCGACTACCAAAACGATTCTCACACCGATAATATTTTGTTGGGGACTGCGTATCATGCCATTTTGCAATATGCCAACTTCACGCGCAACACCCCCGAAGAAGTAAACCTACAGATAAAGCACCTTTTGGATACCAAAATGATAGAGTCGTTGCCCCATGGTTTCGATTACGCTGTAATGCACAAGGCTTTTGCCAATCCGCGTTTTGCGTTTTTATCCTTAGGGAAGTGCTATCGTGAACAACCTTTTATGCTTTATGTGCCCGCCTCAAAGGTGATCGATACCGAAAGCAATGATTCCGTGTTGGTGCAAGGCGTGATAGACTTTTTGTCGGTCGGTAAAGAAGCGGTTCTAATAGACTATAAATACACGCGTGCTCCCCTTGATATCGTGCGCGCAAGATATCAAAAACAATTGGATATTTACACGCTCGCCGCAGAAAAAGCGCTCGGCATACGCATAGACCGTCGCGAAATCTATCTCATCGGCCGTGACGAATTCGTTTTGTTGTAAATAAATCGCAAATAAAACGGTTATACTTCTTTATAAATATAATAAATTTAAATAAGGGGTTGCAAAAGAACAAACCTATGTGTATAATAGTTTTATCTAGTATCTTGAGGAGAGAGTTATGGATTGGTTAGATACTCTTATCAGAGGCATTGCGGATTTTATGAATACCAAGTTGGACTTTCTTAGCTTGGGCGATTACTCGCCGGCGATTTATATTGCGGTGGCAGGTGTTATCGGCGTGCTGCTCGCATTTTTTATTGCCCTTATCGCAAATAGCGCAAGCAAAGCAAAAAAGTTCCGCAATTACTTAGAAGACACCAAGGCCTATGTAAATAAACTACAAGTCGTAGACGAAAACAATGTCGACATGCTTTATGACAAAATTAAAAGCATGCCCCGTCCTGTCACGACAGGCTGGTCTGCTTTTATGTCGCAACAGACGGGTTACCCTTCGGACTACATAACAGAAAAAGAGTGTTTGGACGAGCGCAAAAGCGGCATCGGTTTTCATGCAGGCAGAGGGTTCTTTAGGCTGGCAAGCATTATCATCATTTGTCTTTGCGCCGCTCTTTCGGCCATCGCTTGTTTGGACCTTATAAAGACCCCCGGGCTTACCAACGCGACCGCGGTTTCTATTACCGTATTGGCAACGGTATGCGCGCCCGTACTGTTTTTTGCGATTTTCTGCGCCGTGCTTCATGCGGTATCCAAAAAGTCTTATCGTAAATTGTCGGCCTCATTTTTAGGCTTCCAAGATGCGCTAGACAGCGCGGTAACTATTTTCCGCGAAGAACAAGACGAATTCGTATCCGAAAACATCGAAGAAATTAACAGCGCAATAGAAGAAATTCTCGCCAACAAACTTAACAATACCGAAGTGATAGAACTTGTCACCACACCCAAACTTGAAGAAGAAGATATCCCTGCGGAAGCGCCCCAAGACGAAACACCTGCCGAAGAGCCCGCAACGCAAGAATCAGCGCCGAAGCCTGCACCGGCTCCTGCACCAGCCCCTGTGGCCGCGCAAGAACCTGCGCCCATAGCCCAATCCGAACCTGTCGCCGCAGCTCAACTCAGCGAAGATGACCGCAAAGGACAACTATTGGTACAATTGGTTTATATCGTCGAGAGCGCGGTATCGGATCCCAATTCCGACACCCAAAGCATTAACGAACTGGCAGAGTTGCTCTATAACCACATGATAAGCGGCAACTATGACACGCCAGAAGAACACGAAATATTTGTGATATGCCTCAATATACTTGCGCAATATAAAAAATAAGAGAGAAATATGGACACCGACCCTTTAAGTAGAAAGTTGAAACATACCAAATAACCGTATCCTAAAGCATAGCTTCTCGAGGGATATGGTTTCATATCCCTTTATTTATCTAACGAGGAGACAACCTATGCTGCAAATCTTTCAAACTACAAACAGCATGCTCAAAGAGCTGCAAACAGAATTTTCGGGCGGCATCAACCTTAAGAATTGCTGGATTCATCTTACCAACCCGACAGACAAAGAGAGCGAGCTTATCATTCGCACAACGGGGATTCCCGAAGATATGCTCAAAGCAGCTTTAGACGAAGAAGAGAGAGCGCGTATCGAGTACGACGACGGTTGCACCCTTGTTTTATTTGACATTCCCATTATCGAAGAAGAAAGTTCTTATTTCAGTTATTCTACCATGCCTCTTGCGGCAATTATGACGAAAGATTGTCTTGTAACAGTCTGCCTCAAAGAAAACTCCATCATTCACCAATTTATCAATGGACGGATCAAAAATCTGGACACCCTAAAGCGTGAGCGTTTTTTGTATATGTTGCTTTACTCGGCGCATATTAAATTTTTGCAATACCTCAAACAAATAGACAAGTCTAGCCAACGCATACAACTCGAGTTGCACCGTTCTACCAAAAATAAAGAGCTTATCCAACTTCTCGACCTCGAGAATTCTCTGGTTTACTTTTCTACTTCGCTAAGAGCGAACGGGATTATTATCGAAAAACTAATTCGTATGGACAACAAAAAGGTGGAAGAAGACACCGAGCTATTGGAAGATGTCGCAATCGAAAACCGTCAGGCAATCGAAATGAGCAACATATACCGCGAAATACTTTCGGGCACAATGGATGCTTATGCCTCGGTTATTTCCAACAACCTCAATATTATCATGAAAGTGCTGACAACGCTTACCGTGATACTCGCGGTACCTACGCTAACTGCTTCTTATTGGGGCATGAACACAGGGGTGCCGTTCGAAGGAAAATTATGGGGCTTTTGGGTAGTCTTTGGGATTTCAATGGTGCTTACGGGTATTTGCGCCTTCTTTATCATGAGAGGCAAGACCACCCGTCCCAGAAAGTAAGTGGTAACAAACGCAAAACTTTATGTTTCCAATATCCTCGCGATAAATATAGATGAATAAGAAACCCGTATAGATTATCTGTACGGGTTTTTGCGGTAATTCATTGTAAATAGAGGTGCCCAATTTGTCATTTCCTAAGTCAGCCCTCCGTCTACTGCAAGCGTTTGCCCCGTGATAAAGCCGGCGTTGTCCGAGGCAAGAAAATAAACTGCTTCGGCGATATCTTGCGGTGTGCCCATACGGCAAAGAGGAGTAGATTCTATAATAGACTCTATCGAAAGTTTGTCTACGGGTTGGTTCATCGGGGTGTCAATAAGGCCCGGGGAAACACAATTAACGGTAATTCCGGAGGGGCCAAGTTCTTTGGCAAGCGCTTTGGTAAACCCTATAAGCCCCGCTTTCGCGGCCGAATACGGCACTTCGCAAGAAGCGCCTATACTGCCCCACATACTGCCGATATTGATGATTCGTCCCCATTTTTTGCTTACCATGTACGGGATAAGTGTTTTTGTAAGGAGCATCGCGCCTTTCAGGTTCACATCCAATAAATCGCTTAGTTCGCTGTCTTGGAAATCCGTAAACAGTTTGATTTGTGATTCGCCCGCATTGTTTACTAAAATATCGGCGCCGCCAAAACGCGCGATTATTTGTTTTGCTGCTTCTTTTATGTCGAGAGGATTTTTTAGGTCAGCGTAAATAGAAAGTATGTCGCAAAAAGCCGTAAGTTCTTTGCAAATTACCTCTGCTTTTGCAACGCTTTTGCAATAGCAAATAACGACATTGTAGCCGCATTTTGCAAACTTACGGGCAATTGCGCTGCCGATGCCGCCCGCCCCGCCTGTGATAACTACTGTCTTTTTCATTTCCTAATTATTCCCGTATTTAGTAGCTATAGCTACAGAATATGTCTATATCCGACACCTTCGAGATAGGTATCCAGTACAGCTACCGCAATCGCGCTGGTCACTACAATATTGGCGCGGGGAACGAGGCAGGGGACATGGGCGCCTTTAATTGAGATATCTACAATTCGGTTTTTGATAAAATCCAATGTCTTTTGGGGCTGGCTGATAGAAGGCGTCGGCTTAAAATCCGTTGTCACAAGGATTGGCATGCCGTTGGACATTCCGCCGTTTAAGCCGCCGTTATTATTGGAAGAGGTCTTTACTTCGCCGTCGGGGCCCGATACAAAGCAATCGTTTACGGTACTTCCTCGCGCATGGGCGAACATGTGTCCCAACCCGAAGCCTACGCCTTTTACTGCGGGAATCGAGAAGAGGATAGACGCGATTTTGCTTTCCATATTGTCGAAAATGGGACTGCCGAAGCCTGCCGGCATCCCGACGACCGCGCTTTCTACTGAGCCGCCTATCGAGTCGCCCGTTGCTTTGATGCCCATTAACAGCGATACCATACGCTTACGCGCTTCGGGAGAAATAGTGGCAAGGGGGCTGGAATTCAGTCTTTCGATAAGTAGCTCGGGGATATCCGCGTCAAATCTTTCGTCGTAAATATCGCCGATACATTTAATATGAGACACGACTTCAATACCTGCGGTAGACAGGTAATCTGCGCACATGGTACCCAGAAAGACTAAGGGTGCCGTCACACGGCCCGAGCGGTGTCCGCCGCCATTATGGTCTGCGGCATTATTATAACGGCTATCCACAGCGTAATCGGCTTGAGAAGGGCGAAGGATGCCGTCTATGAACTCGGTGACATTATAATCTTTATTGGCGAAAACCACCGTAATCGGCGCGCCATTGGTCACACCGTTGGTGATTCCGCTTAAAATTTTGGGGCGCTCTTCTTCTTTGCGCGCTTGGGTAAAGTTGTTGCCGCCCTGCCTTAGCTTGAGTGCAAGCTTGATACGGTCCAAGTTGAGCGGCACGCCTGCGGGAAAGTTGTGCAAAGTGCCTCCCACGACCTGTCCGTGTGACTCCCCAAAAAGCGATATTTTTAGATTGGATCCCCAGATAGAACTCATGATGCCTCCATTATTGTAGGTGACCGTAAACAGCATAGTTTATTAACTGCCTATTCACGGACATTTGCGGCTTATCGGCCTTATGCCGAAAACCGCGCTGATTTTCTTCTTTTCAATTATATAACTCTATCCCTTTTAAGTCAATTCCCAAACCAAACAACTTTAAGTATGTTTGTTTTGGAAAACCTATGGAACTACTTTATAAAACCGTATC
>JAQVTZ010000122.1 GCA_028699795.1 Clostridia bacterium
AAAAATGACACTCCTACATTAACTTTTATTTTTGTCATTCTAACCATCATTTCAATGGTACCACTTTTATTAATGTATTTTAACAATTCATTAAAAAATGGTATAAAAAAACATCAGTCAAATAAAAATACAATAATCCAGTATCTTGGTTCCCAAAACTTTAATATTGATAGAGAAATTGAATTTAATAAAGGATTTTTTGTAGAAAGTAAATATTCTACATTATTTCTAGATGAGTTAAATAAAAAATGGTGTGTTAGTATCAAATGCTCATTGCCAATCAAAATCTATAATTTTGAAGATTGTATCAGCTATGATTTGTTTGAAAATGGTGCAACTATAGGTATGTCTAAAAGTATAAGTTCTTCGTCTGTATGTACAGAACTTATTATTAGAATTAAATTGAAATATATTAATAATCCTATAGCAATTATATCTCTTTACAAAGGCTCTCCTCTCAATAAAAGTGGAGATGCTTATGCCGAAATAATGAAAACTGCAGATATAATATGTTCATGGTTCTCAACATTTATAGAAAGAAAATAACCCTAATACATATTGCAAATTATTATTTTCCTCATTTTTCCTCTGAAGGTTTTTTTGGCTCAACCGTAATTGTCTTATAATCTGTATATGTTACCAAACCGGGCTTGCCGAGGCGTTTGACACAGGATCTGCGGGTGTAATCTACCTCGGCTTTGGGAGAGGCGCCCGCTTTGCTCATATAGGCTACAAAGGAGGCGACTTTTGCAATGACTGCTTGCGGAACCTCTTTGCCGCCCGTGATAATAACGCCGTGCGAGCCGTGATAGCCTTTCGCATGTAACCAAAGGTCGCGACCCGAGGCGATTTTGAAAGTAATCAACTCGTTTTGTGTGTTGTTTTTGCCTATATACACCGTAAAACCTGCGACTTCGAGTTTCATAGGCTCGGACGCCTTTTGTTTTTTGGCGTTCTTTTGGGGCGCGGTTTGACGCTTGCCCGTTAAGGCGGCAAGCTCCAAAGCGATTTCGGCATATTCGGTTTCGGTGGTAGAGTGGTCCAAACTTTCTTCTATATTCAGAAGATACTCCGCAAGTTCGTTTAGCTCCGCTTTTTCTTTGACGGCGTAAGCCTCGGCGCCTTTCAGCTTGGCGTATTTGCGGAAATAAGCGGCGGCGTTTTTCATGGGAGAAAGCAGGGGGTCTAACGCAATCGTGATTTCTTTGTCGTTGTAAAAATCGTATACGGTGACGGACTTTTGTCCTTGTGAGAGTTGGTGCGCGTTACACTTGATAAGCTCACCCAGCTGCAAAAAGTTGTCTTTTTGCGTGCAATTTTGTAGCCTTGCGTCGTTATCGGCGCGCTTTTTCTCGGTCTTTGTTTTCAGTTTTTTTAAGGTTTGCCTAAGGCTTCTAGTTGCGCTTTCTTTGCCGTTTCCTTCGGATAATTGAGAATAATAGGTGTCCATTGCCGCGCTGAGAGAATCGGTTTGATTAAAAATTCCGTTTTTTATTGTTTGGTAAGGGAAAACATAAAAGCTCTTTGGGGTGTTATCTTTGGAGAGTACACATGGTGAAAATAGGGGTGTGCCGTATATAGCGCGTAGACTTTGGACGATGTCGGGCAGTGTTGTTTTGCTTGCAAGAAGCTCGATTTCCGCCGCACTTTCACGCGAAATCCCTACAAATCTTTCGATAATTTCTTTTGCCGTAGTAATGTCCGTAAGCGCTTCTTTGTCCGCTTCAAAAAGGTTCGGTTTGTTTGGAGGGGGTGGCGCATAAACGGCACTCGGTAAGAGCGTTCTTGTGTTTTCGCCGAACGCGCGGCGGGTGCAATCTAAAATTGTGAAATCATCTTTAGCGAGTATTAAATTGGGGGAACCGCCGATTTCTAGTATCAACTTATAATTCATTGAGTCGTGCAACTCGTTGCGCGACACGATATCGCATATGGCGATTCTGTCGTTGTTGTATAGAGAGAACCCACGAATTACGCCGCCCGTAAGATGCTTCCGCAAAAGCATACAAAAAGCGGATGGTACACGGGCAGAACAGCGAACCGAAGAAAGGTGCAACCTTGCAACGGGTTTTCTCGCGCATAAGATAAGCGTATGGTTTTTGCCGTGCGCGCGTATCTCGAAAAACGCTTCGTCGTCCGAGGGCATATTGATTTTGTTAATTCGTCCGCCCGCAAGCGTATTGGTGAGTTCCGCAACCAGTGCGCTAAGCGTCATATAATCGTTTGGCATACCTACATTATAGGTCAATCGCCCTTTTTTTACAAATATTTTATGCGCTTTTGTTAAGTTTTGGAACAAAGCGTTTGCAAAATTTGCGTTTGTTATGGTATCATATCGGGGATACAAGTATTGGAGGTTTTTTACAATGGAATATTCTGTGCAGAAGCTAGAGAGATCCCGCGTCGAAATTGCGGCAAGCGTCGAAAACAAAGAGTGGGACGATTGCATTCTGGAGGCATACAAAAAGAATAAGGGACACTATAAAGTCGAAGGCTTCCGCCCCGGCAAAGTGCCGTTTAATGTGATAGTAAAGAGATACGGCAAAGAAGCGTTTTTAGAAGATGCGGCAGATTTTGCGCTCAGCAAATATTATAGCGAAATCTTGGACGGCAACAAAGAGATAGAGCCTGTTGCCCGTCCCGAAGTGGATGTAAAAGAAATCAGCACGGACGCTTTCAAGTTTGTTTATACGGTAGAAGTGATGCCTACATTTGAACTCCCCGCATACAAAGGTCTTACCGTCGAAAAGGTGAGCGCGGAAGTTGCGGACGAGGAAGTCGAAAAAGAGCTTACAAGGCGCCAAGAACAGGCTTGCCGCTGGTTGGATGTATCCGACAGAGCCGCCGCAAACGGCGACAGAGTCATTATTGATTACAGCGGAAGCGTAGACGGTGTCAAGTTCGAAGGCGGCACTGCCGAAAAGCAATCCTTAGACCTCGGAAGCAATTCCTTTATCCCCGGATTCGAAGCGCAAGTTGTAGGAATGTCATTGGAAGAAGAGAAGGATATCACGGTCAAATTCCCCGAAGAATATCACGCAAAAGAGCTTGCAGGCAAGGACGCTGTTTTTGCCGTCAAGCTGCACGAGATTAAAGTAAAAGAGTTGCCCGAGTTGGACGACGAGTTTGCCAAAGATGTCAGCGAATTCGATACCTTAGACGAATATAAAAACGATATTAAGGACAAAATGGTAAAGAATGCCGAACAAAAGGCGAAATACGAAGAAGAAACCAAACTGATTGATGCGATGACGGAGTCTGCTGAAATCGAGTTGCCCGATACGCTTATCAACAACGAATTGGATCGTATGCTAGAAGAGCTAAAAATGCGTATGGCATACAGCGGTTTGAGGTTGGAAGATTATCTTCAATATACAGGCTCCACATTGGAAGAAATGCGCGAACAAAGAAAGGATGAAGCCGCAAAAGCCGTCAAATCCCGCCTGATTTTGGAAAAAATCATCCAAACTGAAAAAATTGATGTTACCAAAGAGGAAATGGACGCCGCATTGCAAAAAGAAGCGGACAAAGCGGGTACGCCTTTGGACGACTATAAAAAAGGGTTGGACCAAAACGCTTTCGGACGCATTATAAACGGGTTGATGAGTGACAAACTGTTCGATTTCCTTAGAGCCAACAACACGATTGCATAACAAAATATCATAAATTCCGCGTTAATTTTATGGTGCGGAGCAAACAAATAATCATATAATAAAAAGAGGAGAAAATTTATGAAAGAGGAATCTATTAAAGCGTATATTCCGATACCCACAGTTATAGAACAAACCAACAGAGGCACGATGACTTACGACCTTTATTCGCGTTTGTTGGAAGACCGTGTGATATTTCTTTCGGGGGAGGTGACCAACGAAACCGCCAATTTGGTGGTAGGACAATTGTTGTATCTCGAAACCAAGGATTCGCAAAAGGATATTTCTCTTTATATCAACAGCCCCGGCGGCAGCGTGACTGCGGGGTTCGCAATCTATGATACCATCAATTATATCAAGTGCGATGTAACCACTATTTGTGTGGGGCTTGCCGCTTCTATGGGCGCGTTCTTGCTTTGCGCGGGCACAAAAGGCAAGAGGTATGCTTTGCCCAACAGCGAGATTATGATTCACCAGCCCATGGGCGGCGCGCAAGGGCAAGCAAGCGATATCGCCATTGTTGCCGAGCATATCATTAAAACCAAAAAGAAGCTTAACGCCATTCTTGCCGAAAGGACGGGACAGCCTTTAGAAAAAATAGAAAAGGATACCGATCGCGACAATTATATGTCGGCGGAAGAAGCCAAAGCCTACGGTATTATCGATAAGGTATTTTATTCAAGGTAGTAATAGTATAAAGTATCGCCACGCCATTACAAATAGTCAAACAAGGAATCTATGGATAGTAATAATCAATTTCCCAAAAATATCGTTTGCTCTTTTTGCGGCAAATCCGAAGCCGAAGTAGAGTCTATTATATCAGGCCAAAACGGCGCGTTTATTTGTTGCGAATGTGTTCGCCGCGCGGCGAAGGTGCTTGCCGAAGCGCGCGATGCGCTAGACCAACGCAACGCGCATATCAATCTTTTGCGCCCCAAAGAAATCAAGGCAAAACTGGACGAATTTATTATCGGGCAAGACGATGCGAAGCGTACGCTTTCGGTCGCCGTGTATAATCATTATAAGCGTATCGGCGCAAAGACCGACGAAAAGTTTGCCGATGTTGTGCTGGAAAAAAGCAATATTCTCTTAATTGGACCTACAGGAAGCGGCAAAACTTTGCTTGCCAAAACGCTTGCGAACATTCTTAATGTGCCATTTGCCATCGCGGATGCCACAACGCTTACTGAAGCGGGCTATGTGGGCGAGGATGTCGAAAACATCCTGCTCAAACTTATTGTAAGCGCAAAAGGCGATGTCAAGCGCGCCGAAAAGGGCATCGTTTATATCGACGAAATAGACAAGGTGAGCCGCAAAAGCGAAAATATGTCTATCACCCGTGATGTGAGCGGCGAAGGCGTACAACAAGCCTTATTAAAAATTATCGAAAGCACGGTTGCCAATGTGCCGCCTCAAGGCGGCCGCAAGCATCCGCAACAAGAGTTTATACAGATAGACACGGGCAATATTTTGTTTATTTGCGGCGGCGCGTTTGTTGGTCTCGAAAAAATCGTAGACAAGCGCAAAGACTCTTCTGGTATCGGTTTTAATTCCAAACTCCGCACGGCAGAGCGTGATTATGCCGAAATGGTTAAAGATATTCAGCCCGACGACCTCATAAAATTTGGATTGATACCCGAATTCGTAGGCAGATTGCCTATTGTTACCGCGCTCAATCCCTTAGACGAAGAAGCCCTTGTCAGAATCTTAAAAGAACCCAAAAACGCGCTTATCAGCCAATACAAAAAGCTGTTCGATATGGACGGCGTAGAGCTGGAATTTGAAGAAGAGGCGATACGCGCCATCGCGCGCAAGGCATATGAACTTAAAACAGGGGCGAGAG
>JAQVTZ010000123.1 GCA_028699795.1 Clostridia bacterium
GCCTGGTCGTCGTGTATAAGAGAAAACAGACAAGTGGGCGCGGTGATTGTGCGCGATAAGCGTATTATTACTACCGGCTATAACGGCGCGGGAAGCGGTATTAAAAGCTGTAAAGAGCGAGGCATATGCATCCGCAACGAAAGAGGAATCCCATCGGGCACCCGTCACGAGATTTGTTACGCCGTTCATGCCGAACAAAATGCCATCATTCAAGCGGCGAAAATAGGTATTTCCGTAGACGGCGCAATTTTATATTGTACCCATCAACCTTGCAGTATTTGCGCAAAAATGATTATCAACAGCGGAATCAAAAAGGTGATATTCGACGAAGGCTATCCCGATGAGTTTTCGATGGAAATGTTTCAAGAAGCAGGCGTCGAAGTAGTGAAATATAAAGACCTCGAGAGTTAGCGGGTTACGAAACACCGAACGAGACAATACTCCCGATTAAAACATATCGTATTGCCGCGAGAAAGTAGCTATCTGGTTCTTTATATACAATCGCGTCCAATCCCCCAAAAAGAGGGTCTATGATATTAAGATAAGCGTTGCGCGCGTCTTCGGGCAGATTGTTTTCGATTATTTCTTCTTTCATAAGAAGTAAAGTGTTTCGCATATCCGTTAATTCAATAAATGCCGACTCAATCGATTTGGTTCCGTTACTCACGGTATCGATAATACCATAAAGCGCGTCTATATCGGATAATACCATTGCTAAAGAACGGCCGCAAACTTTTTTTTGCTTATCATTAAGCCCGTTGTCGGATGGCTCGCGCATCGTGATTTCCAACAGCTCGACACCTGTATTCTTATTCATCACCGCTTCGGCGGATTTTTTGTCTTGATAAGATGCCAGCACAACACAATAACCGTTTTTTGTGCCGTATACAAAACCTGCTGCGCCGTTTTCGCGTACCGCAAGCGCTTCGGATTCGGCTTTGTTTTTTACGGCATAGTTTCCTTGAACTATCAAATAATTTTTTCCGATATAATTGGAGCCGAAAGTTTCTTTCAGCTTGTCAAACACCGTACCACCGCTGAATAAATCTGCGGACAGGGTAACAATCGCAAAGCACAAGAGGACGAGTAAGGCAAGGAAAAAAATGTTGCGTTTTTTGCGCTTCCCCGTATATTTTTTAGAAGAGGGTAATAGCCTTTTTTTGCTATTTTGAAAGGGGATAGCGGTATCGTTATCGTTGCTTGAGGTGTTTGTAACTTCCGATGCTTTTTTGCGGCGTTCCTTATAGAAGTTTTTGCAATAAAAAGGCGAATAATCCATTGCAAAATATTATATGCGCAAGCATAAATTACAATGCACAATAGGTACTTCCGTTCTTCATAATACACGATTACTACAATAATTTCATCTTCCTACAAAATAAAAAGTAAATATTAACAAAACAGGTTGACTGCCGACACACATTATAGTAAGATTTACCTGTATATATATATAATATAAAGCAACTGTGTTTAACACCGGAGGTCACTTTATGAATAAGAGGTTTGCCAGCCTTGCAAAAAACATAGCAATCGTATTAGGCGTATGTATTTTTCTTGTAGGATTTACATATATTTCAGTTTTTCAATCAAACGATTGTATGCCCGCAAAAGCTGCATTTGGCGGTACACTGTTAGATACAGGCAAGGGGATGCAGCTGGGTATTAACTATTTACGAACCGCAGCGAACACATCTGACGGCAACCAAACAGGAACAGGCGTCTATGACGGACTCGATATATATACAGATAACGGTACTTATGCGGCAGGCCCCAACGAACTTCTATATCGTCCGTCAACCAACGGATTGGGGATTCACGCAAAAATAAAATTTGATACGGCAAGTAACAACTATCTTAACAATAACTTATACAATGCAATTAAAGATACCGCGAGCAATGACTTCGTCGCCAATGCATCCCTTTCTTTTAACATAAGTGTCAAAGACGGTGGCGCGACCACCGCAACGGTTAACTTTTTCTGGTCTCCTACAGGCAATACCGCCAACGAAACCGTTGCCACACGCACGGTCGCTTTAGACGGGACCAATACTTTTGTCCAAAATGTCGCAATCAACAATCTATCCAATGCTTCCATGAACGGCAATGCCTATTTCCGTATGAGCATTATTTTTACTGGCATGGCGTCTCCCGCCGAAATAAGAGTGGCGGGCTTTGTCATGAAAGCAGACACCACAATTTCAGAAGAGATAACAATCAACAGTTCTTCGTATGTCTTTATTTCTGGCGAACACAGAAACAGTATTGCAATGAATACCAATGACCGCGGAACATATGACTACGAAAACCGTTTGGCCGATACATTTGTGAAGGCGGGCGATACCATCACCATGCGAACCAAAGTGTTCAAAGGCGAAGATACATCGGTATGTTATGAATTGCCCGATATCTATTCAAAAGTATTTGATGATGGTGGTATCAGCGGTACAGACCCCGATTACGGTGTTTTTTGGCAAAATTATTCTTCTTATATTCACCCTGGTTCTGGTGAAACAATCGATGATACTTCCATCCAATATCTTACTGTGGACGCATCCGAAAGCGGCTATAAGCTAATAGAAGACAGAGACATCAACGGTAATCCAATTATGGTGTATTATTATCAAATCCAATTTACCGTTAACGCCAATGTTCGCAACGCACACGAAATTGTTATTGTTCCGCAATTACTTGTCAAGTTCGACGAGAGCGGCCCTTCCAGCGAAAGAGGCACATCATGGGTAAAGCAAGAGCAGTTAAGGTTGCAAGTAGACGGTAGCGCGCCCGACAGTCCCGTGCTCGACCCCTCTGTCGGTCTGGGACAAGCAGTCGCCAGCGGTTCTTGGTATACGGTAAATGATGTAATTTCTCTTAATATCTTATCTTCTGCGACCTCGGCTCAATCCCGAGAATATATTTATGCGTATATTTGCAGGGATCCCGCGCTCATCAATATCAATGTTCCGCAAATGGACCCAACGAATCCCTTGCAGGATTTCAGTTTTGCTCCTCTAAGAAATGACAAAATAGAATATGTCGATTCCGACGGACAATCACAACTTAGCGAAGTCAGACAAGAGATTACCTTTTACGAGCAAATCAGCCCCGGCAGATATACGCTTGTATATCGTCCCGTTACATTCATCAACACACTAGAGCAAGCATTGGTTTTGTATCGGGTGGACGCCGCGGGCAATGTCAGTATCCCTTCCGTTTATTACCAAAACGATAACAACAAGGTCAAAGTAGATTCCACTTTGCGCCCTGTAGGTACGAACTTCCTTATTGGCAGAGAGGGAGACCTTTATTCACAAGAACTTAGCACCAATCCGATTGCCGCCGCCAATATCGATTTTTTCGCAGGTCCCGCCTATCACATGAATGACGGCACTTTTTTGGGCGCAACTTCTTACGGTTACATTTCGACATACGAAACTTCTCTAAAGCGCGACCAATGGGTTACCATGAGGATTTCAACTACCGCCGCACAGGCTTCCGCTTACAAACTGATTCGCTACAAAAACGAAGAGGCCGAAATAGACTTTTATAGCGATTCCATGGTATTTCAAAAAGGGCCTTTAGGGCGTCCAGATTACATAGACATTACTTTCAAAATAACGGATGCTTTTGTACAAAGTCCGGGAGTTTTCTTCTTCTATTTCCGCAAAAATCTAGATGTCAATGTAATGCAAAATTCTTTTGTGTTCAACCAAGGCAGAACGATAGGCATAGACGACTATATAGAGAGCTATGATGGCTCCCAAATGGTGACTGGTCTTACATATAGTGTAGAGTATTTCCACACTTATTTTTATAATGTAGTTCCGTTGTATTCTGGAGAAACCATGCAACCCAACGGCAGTATTTCGATAGACGGGACAGGCTACGAATACACGGGAATGTTGGCATTGGGCAATACGATTACGATAACTGCTACCGAAGAACAATTTTATGTGTTGCGTTTTGTGAAACAAGTGGTGGACGAAGTTACCATATTCCGTACTACTTTCTACAAAATCGGAAGCGGTGTGCCGGGAGGTATGGTCGATGTTGGCGAATATTATTACAAAGTGGCAATCGAATTATCCAGCACTGCGCTTTATTTTGGACACGCCGAGGGTTTTTTCGAGATTACCAAAGCGGACCCCGAAGTATCAAAATTAGAAGCAAAAAACACAATCACATACGGTGAAGTCAACCCCGATACTGGCAAGTCGGGGCTGGATCTTATAGAATTTATCAGTTATGACCAAAGCGATGTAGAAATAGACGAAACCGAATTCAGTCTTAACGGAATCAATTATTATCGTACCAAATCGGGCGTTTGGGGCAGCTACGAAATAATCGACCCTGTGCGGGGGACCCAACTCTATAATTATCCTGATGTTTCGGACAGCATGCGTATCGAAGTCAGATTCAATCCCATTCCGCTTACAGACTCCACGATATTTACACAGGATGTTATTAGTAACAATGCAAGTATCTTAGGACAATTTTATGACAATATCAACGGCGATTATGTAATAAAAACAGGTGCTTATCATAGCGGCAACTTCTCTTCCAATACTTATGTTATTTATGTAACGATTGTGAATGCCGAAGGAGATGTAGTTATACAAGATTCCGTAACAGAAAACAATACAGAAGTGCTCACCCTAGAATATAACGGCGCATATAAAGATATCGTTTTCGTCACTTCCCCCCAAGCGTATTTGCCTGTTACCTATAGCTTTACTTTGGTAGACCAAAATAACAATATCATCTATGACGAAACCGGCAATCCACATGTTTATACGCGTATTAACAACGCAGGCAGGTATCGGGTGAACTATGAGATTACCGCAACGGAGTGCAACTATAAAAGCGATTCTAAAATAGGATATGTGGTGATCAATAAGCGCATGCTCGATTTGGTTCCCGTCAATTATAACAGTATGCCGCCCGAGATATACGAAGGGATTCAATTCGACTATTTCTACGGCATTAAATATGGCAAAACCAATGCCGCCAATTTACCCAAACCCGAAAGTTATATACAAGAAGGCGGCGACCTTCTTCATGTAGCTTATCTCTATTCTTACAAAATGATAATGGATTACAACGGGATAGGCACGGTTAATCCCCAATATAGCGATTTTTATCTCGGCTCCGCGTTCCCGCAAACAATTGATGTGGGCACTTACTTGCTCAAAATCAGGGTGAATGATGCCAACAATCAAGGCGAGATTATCGTATTGACGATAATTAACCAAGTGATTAAGAGTGACATCATCCAAGCCATACCCGTACCGCGATCCAATTATGAAGTGTATAATAAAGAAGAATCTTTGCAAAGTTATCTGGGGGATGCGACGCAAGGGCATATAGAGTTCGGACAAACACTTCTAAGCCAGACAGATATTATGCTCGGACATTTATCTCCTACCGCAATTTACAAAATAGGAAACCAAAATACGACGATTTCAGGA
>JAQVTZ010000008.1 GCA_028699795.1 Clostridia bacterium
TATTATAGTATTCGGCTTAAAAACTCTTTTGTTCTTTCGTTTTTGGGATTGTCGAATACTTCTTCGGGAGTCCCTTCTTCTATTATCTGGCCTTCGTCTACATAAATGACTCGGTCTGCGACTTCCTTAGCAAAGCCCATTTCGTGCGTCACGACAATCATGGTCATGCCGTCGTTGGCAAGTTTTTTCATAACAAGCAACACATCGCCGACGAGTTCGGGGTCTAGGGCCGAAGTCGGTTCGTCGAAAAGCATGACCTTGGGGTTCATTGCAAGCGCGCGGGCAATCGCCACTCTTTGTTTTTGACCGCCCGATATCATAGAGGGATAAGTATCCGCTTTTTCCAGCATACCGACCTTGTCCAGCATCTTTTTGCCGATTTCTACAGCTTCTGCGGTACTCATCTTTTTTACTTGCGTAAGTCCTTCGGTGACATTGCCCATAATGGTTTTATGCGGAAACAAATTGAAGTGCTGGAAGACCATCCCGACTTCTTGGCGAATGAGATGAAGTTTTTTGCTTTTGACACTCACTTCTTTGCTGTCGATGCCGATGCTGCCCTTTTGCGCTTTCTCGAGAAAGTTAATGCATCGTAGCAGTGTGCTTTTGCCCGAGCCGCTAGCTCCGACAATGACAACAACTTCGCCGGCTTCCACCGAAAGGTTGATATCTTTTAGTACATGGTGCTTTCCGTACCATTTATTTAGATTCTTTACTTTTACCATAGTCATCTTCCATCACCTCTTATATCGTGGATTTATTGTCGCTGACTTTCAGTTTTCGCTCAATCAAAGTTGAAAGTAATGTTAAAATGGTCGTCATAAACAAGTAATAAATCGCGGCAATGGTAAGCATTTCCATGAGCTTGAAATTCGCCGCCCCCATTTGTCTTGCATGCAAGAGAAGTTCTGGCACCGAAATCGCGCTTGCGAGCGAAGAGTCTTTTAGCGCGATAATAAATTGGTTCCCGAGAGGCGGCACGGCTCGTTTGAATGCCTGCGGTAAAATAATGCGGCGCATAATTTTGGTTTGCGTCATACCGATAGACATTCCCGCTTCGCGTTGTCCACGATCGACCGATTGGATTGAGCCTCTAAAAATTTCGGCGATATATGCGCCGTTATGGATGCCAAGCGCAACACAAGCGGCAGGCAGTCTGTCCAGTTTTACGATATTTACCAATCCAAAATAGATTAACAGCAACTGCAACAGAAGCGGCGTGCCTCTGATGATCCAAATATAAGCTTTTGCGGGATAGTTTAGTACTTTCAGCTTTGATAATCTCAGTAAAGAAAATGCTAAGCCTAAAACGATACCTATCAGCAACCCTAAAATGGTGACTTGAACGGTCATCCATGCATACGGGGCAAATGATGTAAAAAATTTTGGAATAATTGAAAAATCCCAAGTGTCCATACAGTTTCTCCTCTAAAAAAGATTGTCTCATAAACGCTGATGCCTTGTTTTTTGTCTTATGACTTTGTGCGATGAAATCGCAAACCAAAACATTTCGCGCTTAAGAGACAATCTCAAATAATAATTTTTAAATAATTATCTTACCGTAATATCTGCTCCGTTATGCCACTCTTCGCTGATTTCTTTAAGAGTGCCGTCTTCGCGCATCTCTTCAAGAATTTCGTTGATTTTGGCAAGCAAGGTGGTATCGTCTCTGTTGATGGCAATACCCATAACTTCTAGTCTCAAAATCTCGCCGCAAAGCTCTAGGTCGTCGCCGCCGTTGATTTCTTGCATTGCGTTAAGCGCGACCAGTCTATCTGTGATAACGCCGTCTATTCTGCCGCTGACAAGATCGGTTAATGTCGCAAGATCATCTTGATAAAGGGTTGCCGTAGCGCCCAATGCTTCGGCGTCTCCTACAAAGTTTGTACCGGTTGCTACCCCGATATCTGTGCCGTCCATATCCTCGGGGCTGTTAATACCAGAGTCTTTTCTTACGACAAGCTGCGCTCCCGAATAATAATAAGGATTGGTAAAGGATACGACCGCAAGTCTATCGGGCGTGATCGCCATACTGCCGAGGATCGCGTCATAACGCTTGCTTCTCAGGCCTTCTACAAGACCGTCCCAGTCGCTCGTTACATAATCGAGTTCTACCCCAAGCCTCTCTGCGATTTCTGCTCCTACATCTACATCGAATCCGACGATATTGCCTTCGTCATCGGGAGAGTTAAACGGGGGATATCCGCCGCTACCCACAACTGTAAGTTTGCCTGCATCCAATACTCTTTGCAAGCTGTCGCCTGTATCTTTATTACATGCCGTAGTGGCAAGTAAAAGCGTACAAGACAATGCAACTATCAATAATACAATACTAATTTTTTTTAGTGTCATTTTCACTCCTTTTTTTGTTTGTTTTGGTGTTAACCTACAACTTGTATATTACACTAAAAGTTGGAGGTTGTCAAACGATTGGGAGTGGAGGCAAAATCATCACAAAAAATGATGGTGCCACAGGGCTCCATCATTTATTTTGTGCAGTAATATAGGTTATATAGAAATATTTTATGCTTTTATGCCATTTACAAAAGCATTTACGCGTTCGATAACATTGTTGTCACCGACGAAAATAATTTTGTCGTTAGGCAAAAACTCAAAATAGGGACCGGGGGATACAACAGTATCTTCGTTACGAATAATGCCGATTATTGTCGCACCCGTATTATGCCAAAATTCTGCCCCGCCAATACTCTTACCAATGAGATGAGAATGAACGGGTAACTGGATTTCGACAGGCTTAATGATATCGGAGCGTTTGTAACGATACATATTGATAAGACGGTCTGTTAAAATATTGATTTCTTGGTCTACCGTTACTCTTTTTTCGTATGCTTTTGCTAGATTCAAGCGTAGATTATAAATAATACTATCGTTATTAAAACTTTTAATAAATGAAACGGCTTTTTCTTTGGATAACACGATATTTTCTTTGCCATTGGCAATTTTAACAACATCTTTGTCTGCAAGCAAAGACATAGCTCTCCTTATTGTTTCGGCAGAGACACTGTATTCTGTAGACAATACAGACCTTCCTTTTAGTTTTCCGCCCACGGGAAGCTCGTTTGAAGCAATTCGTTCGGCAATGTTAACGGCAATTTTTAGATATCTTGGTATTGAATATTCCATTTTCTTCCTGCGAATATAGTGATACTATTATTATAATGAATTTTTAAAAAAAATCAACGAGTAATCTCTCATTGACACGCTTTTAATCAATATGTTATGATGTCAATATATTTCTATATAGAGGGAATCCATGATAAAAAAACTTAGAGTGTTTTTTGTTGTTTTCGTTTTAATTGTTTCTACTTTTTTGGTGGGAGCGTGCGAAAAAAACAGCGAGGAAGAAGAGTACATTCCCGAACTTTTGGTTTGGCAAGAGATGCCGCAAAACAGCAACGCCAATCTAAAATATTTCAGTTTTTATAGTTGCGATTACCGTGAAAACAGCCTGCAAGAAGTGTTAGACTTAAATTGCACCAATGTTATTTTTATCTTAAAAACGGGATACGCAATGCGTGACTCTTTAGAAGCGTGCAGACAACGCAATATGAAGGTGATGATAGATTGGGATAACGGTGTAAATGTCAACAGCAGTTATTGTCCCGACCTTATCGAAGAGTATGACGACATCATTTTGGGTTTCAAAATAGACGAGCCTTGGTGGAACAATAAATCTTTGGAAGACTTTCACTATTATACGCGTACACTGCGCGAAACCTATCCCGATAAAGAAGTGTACAGCTGTCTTGCCGTAGGGGAGTTTGCGACGCTGCCTTCCTCTTTAGTGGAACTTATGGCGCAGGGAAATCACCCCACGACCAATGCGCCTCCCGGGTATTATCAATATTGCACGATTCTCGCATTCGATTTCTATTGCGCTTGGGAATACTGGTCGGACTTTTATTTGGCGCTCTTCGAACAACTAAAAGAGCTCTGCACCGAAGAGCAAAAAATATGGTTGGTCCCCAAAGGTTTTTATGCGGACAAAGGATTTAATGCAGTCATCGAAAACCATGACGACCCTGTTGGTGACGAACTAATCAATTGTTTGGTAGAACACTATAAACTTGCTCTTACCGAACCCAAAGTAGAAGGCATGGTCGTATTTGCATACCGAGACGGCACTTTCTCAGATTGGGGGATTTCCGTAGAAAATTTTGTGCTAGAAGACAGCGAACATTATCGTGAAGATGTCAAACAATATTATCAGCAAATAGGGCGTGCCATCATGCATAACGCCGATTATGATATTGTGAGAACAGATAAATGAATATAAGTACATATTGACGGTAGCGCATTTGTATGGTATAGTGGAAAAAACAAAGGAGGAGTAATTTATGTTAAAAAAAGATCCCAAATTTTATCTTTGTGAAATATGTGGCAATTTAGCGGGAAAGATTCATGACAGCGGTATCGATATGGTTTGTTGCGGTCAACCGATGACAGAGCTTGTACCCAATACCGTAGATGCGGCTTACGAAAAACATTTGCCCGTTATTGTTGTAAACGGCAATTCAGTCACCGTCAAAATCGGTTCGACCCCCCATCCAATGACCCCCGAACATTATATTGACTTTGTCTATCTCGAAACAAAACAGGGCGGTCAGCGCAAAAACTTGGGCCCCAACACCGCGCCCGAAGCGGCATTCCAAATCACCTCCGACGATAAGGTAGTCGCCGCTTATGCCTACTGCAATCTTCACGGATTATGGAAGACAACAATCTAGTTTCCCAATAAGCAAACCAACAAAAAAGGCTTCCTTAGTAATAAGAAAGCCTTTTTTAATGTTATTAATTATGAATTAATATCTGTCCTTTCTGCCGTAGCCACCGCCGTTATAGCTGTTCTTCTGCTGTTTGCGCAGCTTGCGGCAAGCGGGACATCTGATGGGGTCGTTTTCGAAACCCTTTTCTTTGTAGAATTCTTGTTCGCGTACTGTAAACACAAACTCTTGTCCGCAATCTTTGCAAACTAATGTCTTATCTTCCATTATGGGCACCTCCTTCTAAAATTCCGAACAACTTTAATAAATGACCTTTTTGGTATGGAATGATAAAAGCAAGGCAAAGGATTTATTCTGTATCTTTCGGCGCTGTTGCCAGCATATTCAGTATAATACTATCATGGCCGAAAGTCAATATTCTAAATCAATTCTTTAAGATTATTTTTTGCTGTTGTGAAGATACCTATTTTATGCTAAACTATTTTGCGAGGTGCATTATGAAAAAAAGATTGATTGCAAATACATCCCCGCAGGCGCCCGAAAGCGCGCAAATCATACACGGCAACACCCGTATCACCGTGCTGACTCCCTCCCTTGTCCGTGTAGAAACTACCAAAAACTGCTCTTTTTGCGACAAAGCGACGCAAATCGTATGGTATCGCGACTTTACTTGCCCCTACGAAAAGCAAGAGGATAAAAAAAGCATCACGATTACAACTTCCGCCGCCGTGTATCACTACAGCAAGCGCCGCAAAAAGATAGATTATGTCATTATTAACAATCGCAAGGTAGCCGCAAACAACCGTTACAATCTCAAGGGTACCGCGCGTACGCTGGATATGTGCATTCATAAGGTTCCTCTTAAACTGGGCGTAATCGGCCGACGCGGCGTCGCCGTGATGGAAGACGATTCGCTCGCATTGGAAGCAAACGGTATGCCCGCGCCCCGCGACGGTATTAAAGATGTCTATGTGTTCGCCTCCGACCGGCCTATTGCAGCGCTTCAGTCATTTTTTGCAATTACGGGCAAACCGCCATTAGTGCCGAGATATGCCTTAGGGAACTGGTGGAGCAGATACTACGCCTATACCCAAGACGAATATCTTGCGCTGATGGACAAGTTTGCCTCGGAGAATATCCCCTTTACGGTCGCCACCATCGATATGGATTGGCATTGGGTGGATGTTAAACAGGAATTCGGATATGATGCAAAAAGAGAAAATATTTGGTCTCCAGGATGGACAGGTTATAGCTGGAATACAAAACTTTTCCCCGATTACAAAAAATTCCTAAAAGAGCTACACAAAAAAGGACTTAAAACAACGGTCAATCTGCACCCCGCAAGCGGCGTAAGATGGTTCGAGACCCAATATGCCGATATGTGCAGGGCGATGGGGTTGGACCCCGCCGAAAAAAAGACGGTAAAGTTCGATATTACGGATGAACGCTTTCTCGAAGCATACTTCGAAGTTTTGCACGAACCCTACGAAGACGAAGGCGTAGACTTTTGGTGGATCGATTGGCAGCAGGGCAAAAAAACCGCGGTCGAGGGCTTGGACCCGCTTTGGGCGTTGAACCATTATCATATGCTAAACAGTAGCCGTGGCAACAAAAAGCCCTTAGTTTTATCCCGCTACTCGGGACTTGGCAGTCATAGATATCCTTTGGGATTTTCAGGCGATACCTTTGTGTATTGGAAAGTTCTGGATTTTCAAGTATACTTTACTGTTAATGCGACCAACGCCGGATATACCTACTGGTCACACGATATTGGCGGACACCAGCACGGCAAGCAAAAGAGCGATGAGCTTTACCTCCGTTGGATACAATTTGGTGTATTCAGTCCTATCCTCCGCTTGCATTCCACTGCATCCGCGCTCAGCAAAGAGCCTTGGCATCACCCTGCCGTAAAAGATGCCGCCGTCGAGTTTTTGCGTCTCAGGCACCGCCTGATACCGTATGTTTATACGATGTGCAAAAGAACGGCCGAAGAAGGCCGCGCGCTTATCGAACCCTTATATTATCAGCATCCTTTTGTAGCGGAGGCGTACGAATACAAAAACGAGTATTATTTCGGAACAGAATTGATTGTTTCTCCCGTGGTGCGTCCTGCGGACAAAAAGACGGGGCTTGCAAAAACGGAGATTTGGCTCCCCGAAGGCAATTATACGAATATCTTTACGGGAGAGAAGTTAAAAGGCGGAAAGCATACGGTGCTCAGTACATTGGAAACCATACCCGTTTATGCCAAAGAAGGCGCTATTGTTCCGCTTAGCAATGACCCCGGCAACGGATACGGCAACCCGCAATCTTTAGAAATATTGATTTATAACGGAGAGGGATGCTTTACCTTGCACGAAGACTCGGACGATCTCAGTCACGAGAACGGGAACTTTGTCATCACGAAATTGGAAGTTGCAAAAAAGGACGGCGGATGCGAAGTCACCGTTCACGCATCTCAAGGAAACCTTTCTCTCATTCCCGAAGAAAGAACGATCACCGTCAACTTTGCGGATATCGACTTTTCGGAAGTGCGCGTGGAGAATGGGGGAACTCCCATAAATTACAACCTTGACGGCAAAAAGGTTTCATTTGTTTGCAAACCGGAGCGCGGTGCGGTTATAATAGTAAAATAGATGCTCCCAAAAGTATTTTCTTTAGACAACATGGGCGGCGATCTTGCCGCCCTTAGACATTCTATTGGTCAAGGCAAAAACTGCTCCGTATTTTACGCGGCGGGCGCTTCCCGCTGTCATATTGCCACAGGCTGTGGCAAATTTTTCCTCTATATCACACCGGACAGAATATCGGCGCGAGCGGCGTGGGAAACGCTTACGGACTTCTGCGAAAAAGAAGTCGCCCTGCTTGTCGAAAAAGACGATGTCTTAATTCATCTGCAAAGTTATGTTTCGGCGGCGCTGTCCGAGCGTATGAGCGCGATTACTTCTATTTATAACAGGGAAGTCGCGGGCGCCGTCATTACTGCGGAGGGGCTGTGCCAATACTTCCCCGATGTCATCAGTTTCGGCGAAAGCACGGTTAAAATTAAGACGGGCGAAGAGATTTCTCCCCAAGAGCTTATTCATAAGCTGGTTTTGGGCGGTTATCGCCGTGAAGAGCTGACGGAATCCGTGGGTTCTTTTTCCGCAAGAGGCGACAGAGTGGATGTTTGGGCGGGCAATTTAGAGCTTCCGCTTCGTATCGAGTTTTTCGGCGACACCATAGAAAGTCTAAGACTGTTTGCGCCCGACTCTATGCTCAGCGTACGCACGCTGGAGCAAGCGGTATTGTCGCCGCGGTCGGATATTTTGCTTTCTCAAGACAAAAAAGAAGCGGTAATTAAAAAGTTAAGTTACATCCGTCGAAACGCAAAACAAAAGACAGGCGAAATTATAGACGATATCCTTCATAAGTTGGAACTCAATCCTTCGGACCCTTCGCTTATCTGGCTGTTGCCCTTTATTTCGGACAGGATGGCGACTGTATTCGATTACTTGCCTGCGGATGCCGTTGTGATTTTGGATGAAGTGAAAGCGATAGACGACAAAATCCGTCTTGCGAATAACGCGCACAACATAAGACTTAAGAGCTTTATCGAAGCCGGCGAAGCGTTGCCCGAGCACACCAAAAGCTTTCTTCCCCGCGAAAGGGTGTACGATAACGCCAAGAATTTTACTATGCTCGGGTTCCAACAAATTACTTCTTCCAATCCCGTGTTCGAGCCGGACGCGCTATATAATATCAAAAGTCTCCCTATCCCGAAATACAGTATCAATATCCAATCTCTCGCTTCGGATGTTGCCAATATGGCGCTTAACGAGGGCAAAGTATACATTTATACGGGAACCGCGGACTCGGCGAAGTCTATTGCGGACTTTCTGCGCGAAAACGGTATCGGCTCGTTGATTACCGAAACGGGAGAGGGCAGACATGATGTTTTGATTATTCCCCGCAAGCTTTCCCGAGGATTCAATTATCCCAAATATCACCTTGCGGTGATCGGAACCGACGACATCATCCGCAAATCGGGTGCGCGCAATAAATCCGCCGCGCGCAAACGGCAGGCGTTCGTGATGCCCGTAAAAGGCGATTATGTCGTGCACGACAATCACGGTATCGGTATGTCCGAGGGCGTCGTGTCCGTCGAAACACGCGGCGGCAAACGCGATTATTATGTCGTTTTATATAAGGGCGGAGACAAACTCTATTTGCCCGTAGACCAGCTGGACAGCCTTGAAAAATATACGGGCGGCGGTACTCCCTCTCTGCACAAATTGGGCGGTAAAGAATTCGAACGCGTCAAAGAGCGCGTTAAGGCTTCCATTAAAAAAATGGCCATCGACCTTGTCGGTCTGTACGAAAAACGGCTCAATCTAAAAGGTCACAAATACCAACCAGATACCCCTTGGCAAAAAGAATTGGAAGACAGCTTCGAGTTTACCGAAACCGATGACCAACTGATTGCCATTGCCGAAATTAAAGAGGATATGGAAAAGGGCAAAGTGATGGACAGACTGCTTTGCGGTGATGTCGGGTTCGGCAAAACCGAGGTGGCAATCCGCGCCGTGTTCAAAACCGTCATGGAAGGAAAGCAAGCGGCCATTCTCGCGCCCACAACCATTCTTTGCCAACAGCACTTCAATACCGTGAAACAGCGTTTCCACGATTTCGGTATCAAAATCGATGTACTGTCCCGTTTTGTCTCGCAAGACTATATCAAGGAAGCGCTAAAGCGGATTGCAAGCGGCGAAACCAATGTCGTTGTGGCAACGCATAGACTGTTAAGCAAAGATGTGGTCTTTCAGGATTTAGGTCTGCTAGTCTTAGATGAAGAACAACGCTTCGGCGTAGAGCATAAAGAAAAAATCAAGGTGTTGAAAAACAATATCAATGTCCTTTCGCTTTCGGCAACGCCTATCCCCCGTACCCTGCACATGGCGCTCTCGGGCATAAGAGATATCTCGACGCTGGAGACCCCGCCCAACAACCGTTTGCCCGTCGAAACTTATGTGGTGGAGTACAGCGATACTTTGGTTCAGGATGCCATAAGACGGGAGCTTGCGCGCAACGGACAGGTGTTTATCCTCTTCAACCATGTTGTGGGAATCGAAAAATTCTATTCTCATATTGTAGATATATTGGACGACAATGCCGAGGTCATTTATGCGCACGGTCAAATGCCCAGTCACGAACTGGAAGAAAAGATTCGCGCTTTTTATAACAAAGACGCCAATGTCCTCATTTCGACGACGATTATTGAAAACGGCATCGACCTTCCCGACGCTAATACGCTTATCGTTATCGACAGCGATATGCTGGGGCTTGCGGAGTTGTACCAGCTGAAAGGCAGAGTGGGCAGAAGTTTCAATCTTGCCTACGCCTATTTTACCGTGCGCGAAAGCAAGGTGCTTACCGAAAACGCGGTAAAAAGATTGGATGCCATCGCGGGGCTTACCGAGCTTGGCAGCGGTTTCAAGGTTGCCATGCAGGACCTCGAAATAAGAGGCGCGGGCAATATTATGGGCCGCGAACAGCATGGAAATATGGAAAAAGTAGGCTATGACATGTACACGCGGCTCCTTAACGAAACGGTAGGAGAGCTGCGCGGTGGGGTAAGAAAACCGCGCAAAGAGATCGAAATTGTCGCAGACGGCGATGTGTCTCTGCCGCAAGAGTATATCACCGATTCCGAACAGCGCGTCAAGTTTTATAAAAGCGTATCTTTGCTGTCTTCTGCCGAAGACAAGCGCGAACTTCTGGATGAACTCACCGATGTTTACGGCAAACCGCCCGAAAGCGTAACCCTGCTTGCCGCCGTGGGCCTTATTAAAAATCTTGCCCAAACCATCGAGGTCAAACGCCTTGTCGCAACCGACGAGGGGTTGGCGCTACATTTCCATGACAACGGGATGTACAAAAACGAAGGTGTTTTCGGCGCGCTTTCGACTTACGCCGACACCGCAGTGCTGTCTCCCACGCAACCTCCCGTCATTATTTTCAACAACAAAAACAAAACTCCTGCCAAAAGGTTGGAGCTTTTGGAAAAGTTTTTGCTTGCCGCAACGGCGGAAAAAAGTTCAATATCTGTACCGCTATAATTTCTATTGCTAAAAATTGACAAATAATGGTATACTAGTTATATTCAATGATTTCAGGAGTTTGGATATGAAAAAAATATTAGAGAAGATAGTATCCGTATCGTTAACCGTTGTAGGTTTATTGTTTATCGCATTATTGTTTGTGATTATGTTCGGCGCGGTAAGCGTAGACGAACTTAACAACCAATTGGTAAAAGTATTGGTGATTTCGCTTTCGGCGGTGTTTTCCGTACTCGCTATCATCATGATTTTTTCATCCTTTACCGATCACGACAAACTCAACTCCATCCTTTTGTTCAAAGATAAAGAAAGCGCTACTAAGGCTTCCGTTAGCGTGGTCAAAAAACTTGTGAAAAACGCCTCTAAGAGAGTCGAAGCCGCCAAGGTAACCAAAGTCGTGCTGATAGGCGACGAAAACAACAATGTCAAACTGGTCGTTTATATTAAAGTAAAGAGCAACGAAACCGAAACGGTGATCAACCGCGTTAGAGCCGAAATCATGGCGACCTGCGACAAGGTGTTAGAATATCAATTCTCTACCGTCGACTTCAAAATTACCCAAGTCAAGGCGGATTATAAGCCTACCGACAGCGAAATCGATGCCAAAGTTGCGGCATTCCAAAGAGAAAAGGAAGCCGCAAGACTGAAAGCGGCAGCAGAAAAAGCCGTACAAGAAACCGAAGCACCCGTGATTGATGCTGCCACCCCAGATGAAATCGCCGCGACTACAGACGAAATTGCCCCCGTCGAGAGCGAAGGGATAGAAAACGAAGACGCAGCCGAGAGCGCAGAAGCATCAGAAGCAGAACAAGATGCGGAGGCTCTTGCCGCTCCCGATACAGAAGACCTTACCAATACGACATCTTCCACAACGGATGCGGACGAGGCGACTCCTCAAGCAGATGCGCTTGAGGAGGATATTACCGAAGCGGAAGCAGAAAGTAATATCGCAGAAGATCAAGAAGTATCCGAAACGGAAGAAGAAAAACAATAATCTTCTTCTCTCTTTTATATTCGCGAAGAGGATTTTTATGTTCAGCAACCAAAAAATTATAGCCCAAAGAATCAAATCGCTAAGGGAAGCGCTTAATCTGTCGATAAAGGAAGTGGCGGATATCGTTTCTCTTTCACCCGAGCAATATACTTCTGCCGAAGAAGGCAGGATAGACTTTACTTTTAGTTTTTTGCATAAACTTGCCAAACATTACAATGTGGATATCGTAGAGCTTATTTCAGGGGACACCCCAAGATTATCCGGTTTCCAAATTGTACGCAAAGACGATGGCATGCCTTACGAGCGTCGCAAAGGCTTTAAGTATTTGCACCGCGCGGCACTGTTCAAAAACAAAATTGCGGAGCCGTTTATCGTGAGCGCCAAGTATAACGAGGCCGAACAAAACAAACCCATACCCCTCTCTACACACAACGACCAAGAATTTAATTATGTCATCAAAGGAAAATTAAAGTTCGTGGTAGACGGGTTCACCACAATCCTCAACGAAGGCGATACGGTGTATTATAACGCCAACCTCCCCCACGGCATGATTGCCTATGAAGAGGATTGCGAATTTTTATCCGTGGTCATGCGGACAGAGACCGAAGTCTCGCAGCCCAAGTTCGTTTCACCGGACAAAATTGCCGCCAAAGACAGTTCGCTTATTTATAATGACTTCCTTACCACCACAACAGACACACAGGGCAAGCTCGTTTCTATCGATTTTCATCCCAAAGACAACTTCAACTTTGCCTACGATGTTGTAGACGCCGTTGCCGCCAAAAAGCCCAACAAACCCGCCATGCTTTGGCTGTCTTGCGACAAAAAAGAGAGATTGTTCACTTTTGCCGAGCTAAAATACCTTAGCGACAAATGCGCCAACTTCTTCCTATCGGCAGGCATCAAAAAAGGCGACAGGGTGATGCTGGTGCTTAAACGGCATTATCAGTTTTGGGTATCCATCCTTGCTCTGCATAAAATAGGAGCGGTCGCTATCCCCGCGACGCATCTCTTAACCGCCAAAGATTTCGAATACAGATTCAATACGGCGTTAGTCTCCGCAATCGTTTGTACAGGCGAAGGCGAAGTGGCGCAAGAGTGCGAAAAATCCTTATCCAATAGCCCTACCATGCAAATCAAAATGATGGTCAACGGCGAGCGGGAAGGGTGGTTAGATTTTGACAGCGGCGTTGCCAAGGCATCTGCCGGACTGGATAGAATCTCAACCAAAATGGACGATACAATGCTGATGTATTTCTCGTCGGGTACGACAGGTTACCCCAAAATCGCATCCCACTCTATGCGCTATGCGTTGGGACACTTTGTCACTGCGAAGTTTTGGCACAATGTAGATTCCAACGGCTTGCATCTTACAATATCCGATACGGGTTGGGGCAAAGCGGCTTGGGGCAAATTATACGGCCAATGGCTGTGCGAAGCGCCCATCCTTACATATGACTTTGAAAAGTTCGACGCGTCGGATATTTTATCGCTGTTTGCCAAGTATCATATCACTACTTTTTGCGCGCCGCCCACCATGTACCGCTTTTTCATAAAAGAGAATCTCGAAAAATTCGACCTCAGTTCCCTTAAATATGCAACCGTCGCGGGCGAAGCCCTCAATCCCGAAGTGTATGAACAATTTTTAAAAGCTACGGGCGTAAAGCTGATGGAAGGTTATGGCCAAACCGAAACCACGCTGACACTCGCAAACCTTGTAGGCGATGAGGTGAAGCCCGGTTCGATGGGGAAACCCACGCCCCAATATGCTATCGACCTTGTAGACTCCGACGGCAACTCTGTCCAAACAGGTGAAGTGGGCGAAATTGTACTGCGTACCGATCAGTTTATCCCTTACGGTATGTTCTCGGGCTACTACCGCGACGAAGCCGCAACCGCCAAAGCTTGGCATGACGGTTTGTACCATACGGGCGACACCGCATGGCGCGACGAAGACGGCTATTTTTGGTTCGTCGGCAGAGTCGACGATGTCATCAAATCCTCAGGCTACCGCATCGGGCCGTTTGAAATCGAAAGCGTATTGATGGAGATTCCTTATGTGTTAGAGTGCGCTGTAACAGGTGCGCCCGACCCCATCAGAGGACAAGTTGTAAAGGCTACTATCATACTGACCAAAGGCAAAACACCGTCCGAGGCGCTCAAAAAAGAGATTCAAGATTATGTCAAAACCAATACCGCGCCTTACAAGTACCCCAGAATTATTGAGTTTGTAGAAAGTTTGCCCAAAACAATCAGCGGCAAAATCAAGCGCAACGAGATTCGCAAAAAAGACCATTAAGGGGATTGTGATGAAAGCATTTTATCAAAAAGTAGTGAAAATAACCAAAAACGAAATCGTCTGCCTTTTTGCCATGCTTGCCGCGCTTATGTACGGCATGTACTATATGGATATTCTCAATCCCTTGCAGTATTCGTTAAGCGAAATCGGCCGCTATAATACGGCGTTGTTTATTGTTTGGTCCGTACTCTCGGGGCTTGCCATTTTTCTGAATGTGCACAGAATGTACGACCGCATCGGGTTTCAATCCAAACTCGGCAAGGGGTTGCTTTATTCGGGATTGTTCTTTTTGGTGCTTACTTTTGCCAACATGTCCAGAGAACCGGTTTGGTATTGGATTCATGTGGGTACTGCTATCTTGTTCTCGATACTATGCTTTGCCGCTATCGCTTTGGGCCTGCTGTATATGTTCAAAAAAGACATACGATACCGAGTATTGTCTATCATATTCTTTACACTTTGCTTTATAGACATCATCTTGCTTGCAGTCTTTAAGCAAATGGCATTGTACGAGTTTATCCCTCTTATGTTGGGCTATATCGTCATGTTTTTTGTAAATTATACCAAAACTTTCGAATAACAACCTGATTTTTATTCCATAAAACTATAAAAAGGGAACCTTAAATCTATTTTTGAGGTTCCCTTTTGCACATAATGATAGTTATTATGTTTTATCGTCCTTTTTTCACAACCCTTTTCAATGCTACAATAATTGGCGGGGTTATCACTGTGCATATAGCAAGCTCTATCACTGAATTGGTTAAAAGAACGGTCGCAATCCATTGCCAACCAATTAGGGTGGAGGCGCCGTTAAAGGTGAAAGTCGTTCCGAAATGGAACAACAGGATCATGCCCAAAACGAGCAAGGTATTGGTAATGACGGCAACGGCAGAGCCTACCGCGTAGGAAAACACGGGGTTGAGTTTCGGCAGCATTTTGCGGAAGCCGTGTGCTGCAAAATAGACGGCAATCCCTATCATAACACGGGGTAACACCGAAATAAGCGGATTATGAAAGGCATAAGACAAGAGGGAGGGGCTGATATAACTGCCTGCAAAACTTACCAGTCCAAAAAAGAAACCGGTAAATATGCCATTTTTGAGACCGATTAGCTCTGTAGAAATGATTACCGCGACAATGGGAATAAAGGCGAGCTTAACAGGCCCGATTGCGGGAAATATTAAAAATATGACGATAATTGCGCAAAGTAACGCATTGATGGTAAGAAGTTGCGCGCGGGTAAAACGAACTTTATCGTCTTTTTTTTCTTTAATTTGCATGACCGTTCCCCTTTGATTTTTTGCAATTATAGCACAATCAAACACTTCTATGCAAATGTTTGCATCTATGCATGTTTATTTTGCCCCTATTTTATTATATAAATAGCACCAAGTTTGTTGTACCGCCGTTTAAACTTTGCTATAATACATACATCAGACACCATATCGGAGGGCAAGCTATGTTTCAAGTTTATAATACTTGGTTAAAAGGAGTAAACGAGGCGGAAAGGGCAGAACTGGAAGCCCTTGCAGGTAATGAAAAAGAGATTGCCGAACGGTTTTCGCGTGAGCTCGATTTTGGTACGGCAGGCATGCGCGGTGAAGTAGGCTTGGGCACATACAGAATGAATGTTTACACCGTCAGACGCGCTACCGCGGGGCTTGCCCTCTATATTTGTTCTCTCGGCGAAGATGCCAAAGCGCGCGGCGTGGTCATTTCTTACGATACACGCAGATTCTCCAAAGAGTTTTCGCTGGCGGCGGCGGAAGTGCTGAGCTATTACGGCGTAAAAGGCTACCTTTTCGAGGGCGTGCGCCCTGTGCCGATGTGTTCTTACGCCGTACGCTATTATAAGGCGGCGGCAGGTATCATGATTACCGCAAGCCACAACCCCAAAGAGTACAACGGCTACAAGGTTTACGGCGAAGACGGCGCCCAAATGGCGCCCGAAGCGACGGCCGAAGTGGTGAAGTATATTAAAGAGTTTACGGACTATTTTGCAGTGCCTTCGGACAAAATCACACAAACTGATATTGAAGGCAAGGATGGTTGTTCCCTCAATACCTTTATTACGGTGATAGGCAAAACGGTAGACGAAGCCTATTACAAAGAAGTCCTTAAATTATCGCTTTCCCCCAATCTTGTCGCAAAATACGGCAAAGATATCAAACTAGTATACACGCCCGTACACGGGACAGGATATATTCCCGTCACTACCGTTTTCGAGCGTCTTGGTATAAACGCTAGTGTCGTAGAAGAACAGGCTTTGCCCGATACCGAATTCAATACTGTGCAGGTTCCCAACCCCGAAAACGCTGCGACCCTTAAATTAGGTATGGCATTGGGCGACAAAATCGGCGCCGATGTCGTGCTTGCCACCGATCCCGACTGCGACAGACTGGGGGTTGCCGTACGCAATCCGCAAGGCAATTTCGTATTGTTAACGGGCAATCAAATAGGCATACTGTTATTGGATTATATCATAACCGGAAAACAGCAACTTGGTACCCTTTCGGCCAATGCCGCAATCGTCAAAACTATCGTAACTTCTACCCTTGCAGATCGTCTTGCCCAAAGCAAAGGGATTACGGTGTTCAATGTGCTTACAGGGTTCAAATACATTGGCGAAAAGATTAAGCAATGGGAAGAAAGCGGCGAATACGAATACCTTTTCGGCTTCGAAGAAAGCTATGGTTCTCTTGCAGGCACCCATGCGCGGGACAAAGACGCAGTTGTTGCCAGTATGCTTTTTGCCGAAATGCTTTTGTATCACGAAGCAAACGGCGGAAGTGTATACGGCAGACTGATGCAGCTCTTTCAAGAGTTTGGCTATTATACCGAATGTAACAGTTCCACAGAGTACAAGGGCCTCGGTGGGATGGAATATATGGCAGGCGTCATGGCAAGACAACGCACCGTATCCCTAAGCGAAATCGCGGGGTACAAGGTGATGTATACGGCAGATTACCTTACGGGTACGATCAAACACTTAGACGGAAAAATGGAAGCGACCGTCTTGCCGAGTACTGACGCTATCTATTATGGGCTGGAAGACGGACAATTCGTATGTATTCGTCCAAGCGGCACCGAGCCAAAACTCAAAATCTATGTGTTGGTTTTCGATACCGACTCTGTCCGTTCTCAAGCAAAAGCCACGGCAATTATGGAAAGCGTGAAAGGAATGCTATAAAGTTACAAATTACAATGTACAAATGAAATCAAATTACAAATTACAATGTACAAATTACAAATATGGATAATTTAATTGGAGTTATCAATTCGTCGAAATAAAAAAAGGATATAAAATGAAAGGATTTATTACAGTAATCGGCAAAGACCGTGTAGGCATTATCGCCGCAGTAAGCGCAACGCTTGCAGAGCAAAACATCAACATCGAGGACATCAGCCAAACAATATTGCAGGGCACTTTTACAATGATTATGGCAGTAGATCTTACCCATGCTTCAGGCAGTTTCGAGGATACCGCCAAGATACTTGCGGACAAGGGGCAAGAATTAGGCGTAGAAATTGCGATAAGGCATAAGGCTATCTTTCAAGCCATGCACAGAATTTAATCGGAGAAGGCCGCAATGTTAAATAAAAACGAAATACTCGAAACCGTAGATATGATTTCAGAGCGCCATCTCGATGTGCGTACCATTACTATGGGCTTGTCCCTCTTAGATTGTATTCAAGGCAGCGCAAAAGCCACCGCAAATAAAGTTTACGAAAAAATCGTGCGTGAGGCGGGCGACCTTGTCGCGACAGGCGAAAAAATTTCCGCTATGTATGGCATCCCAATTGTCAACAAACGCGTTTCTGTGACGCCTATCAGCCTGATAGGCGCTTCTTGCGGAGGATACTTAGAGCTTGCCCTTGCGTTAGACCGCGCGGCGCACGAAATTGGTATTGACTTTATCGGAGGGTATACCGCTCTGGTGCAAAAAGGCGCAACCCCTTACGAAAAAGCAATGATTGACACCATTGCTGAGGCGCTTACCCTTACCAAAAAGGTGTGTAGTTCAGTAAACATTGCCTCCACACGCGCAGGCATCAATATGGACGCAGTAAAGAAAATGGGCGAAATCGTCAAACAAACCGCCTATCAAACCCGCGAAAACGACAGCATTGGATGCGCCAAACTTGTGGTGTTTGCCAACGCCGTAGAGGATAACCCTTTTATGGCAGGCGCTTTCCACGGATTGGGAGAAGCGGATAAAGTTATCAATGTGGGCGTTAGCGGCCCTGGGGTGGTAAAAACCGCGCTTGAAACGATCCCTCATGGAGACCTTACGGAAGTTTGCGAAACAATTAAGAAAACAGCGTTTAAGGTTACCAGAGTAGGCCAATTGGTAGCCAAAACAGCAAGCGAAATGCTTCAAGCGAATTTCGGCATCGTAGACCTTTCGTTGGCGCCAACGCCCGAGGTAGGCGACAGCGTCGCGCATATACTGGAAGAAATCGGCTTAGAGCAAGTTGGTTGCCCCGGTACTACCGCTTGTCTTGCGTTACTTAACGATGCGGTAAAGAAAGGTGGCATTATGGCATCGTCGCATGTCGGAGGGTTATCGGGTGCGTTTATCCCCGTAAGTGAAGATATCGGCATGATTCACGGGGTGGCTTCGGGGTCGCTGAAGTTGGAAAAACTGGAAGCCATGACTGCCGTTTGCAGTGTCGGCCTCGACATGATAGCAATTCCCGGAGACACCACCGCCGAAACAATCTCCGCCATTATCGCGGACGAAGCCGCAATTGGTGTTGTCAACAACAAGACGACTGCTGTTAGGGTCATACCCGTGTACGGCAAAAGTACGGGGGATACGGTTGAGTTCGGCGGACTTCTCGGCAACGCTCCTATCATGGATGTATCCAAAGTCAGCCCCCTCAAATTTATCTCCCGCGGCGGAAGGATTGCCGCACCCTTACATTCCAACAAGAATTAGGAGGGCTATTATGGCAAGAAAGCACAAATATGTGGTAAAACTGCTCGTTGCGTCGGGGGGTATGCTCGCGCTGATTCTTGTGCTAACTTTGCTGAAATCCGTAAATTTTCTTTCTGAAAGCGTCTTTACGCGTGGCATAAGCCGGGCGTATATTTTTGTTGCAGGGCATATTACGGGATTGTTCCCGTTTTCGGTTTTCGAAATCTTAGTAGGTACCGCCATTATCTTGGCTCTTGTGTCTATAGTCAAATGGAGTATTTATCTCAAAAGAAAACAATTCTATAAAGTAGCGCGCGGCCTTTCCCGTGCGCTCACGGTTTTGCTTACCGTGATACTTGTCTATACGGCAACCGCCTCTTTTTCGTATTACCGCTCCGACATCACAGGTCATGTACCGATGTCTTCCGAAAAACCCGATTTAAAAACGGTGATGGAAATGGTAGATTATTATACAAGAGATTATAATGCGCTTGCCGAAAAAATGTCCCGTGACGAAAACGGCAATGTGGTTTGTCCCTACACTTTTAACGAGCTTGCAATTATCATGCAAGAAGAAATGCAAAGATTAGACAGCGATTATTTTAATCCTTACACGCCCCGTCCCAAAAAGATTATCGCGGGCGACATTATGGGAGCGTTCGGCACTTTAGGGATTTCTTTCCAGCCCACAGGCGAAGCGAACATCGGCAGTCAAACCGTAGCAATCGATTTGCCATCGCTGATGGCGCACGAGCTTACCCACTCTAAAGGCGTCATGCGCGAGAACGACGCTGTTTTTGTTGCCGCCTATATCACGCTGACTTCGGATAACGATTATATCCGTTACAGTGGCTATTGCAATAACTTCTATAATATAAAGGAAATGCTATACTTGAACGATATTATGGTAGATTATGCGAAAGAAGGGTATACGTTCGCCTCTCCTCTTACCAATTTCGACTTAACATACCGCTTCGAAAGCTACGCCAAATACCCCGATGTTATCGACAAAGTAGGGACTTTTTTTAATAATCTTTATCTCAAAACGAGCGGTGTAGAGGAGGGCACGGACAGCTATACGGTCGTTGGTGATGTAACCGTCATTAAGCCACCGCAAGGCGGCGAAACACAACGGATTATACACTACAGCACCATTCAAAAGTCGGTTATTTTCCATTACGAAACGATGTCTGAGAAATAAGATAAAAAACTTTCTCGTTTCGTTCCCGAAAAAGTTTACCGATATTTTTCCGTCTTTACAAATCTCTATATTGTTATATAATAATTGTTATGTATATTATTATTTAGGAGAAACGGAATGGCGGATGTAACGGCAACTACTACAAACGGGAGCGCGGCATATCAGCAGACTTATGTCGGCAAAAAAGAATTTTGGATTTATGCGGTAGCCGCAGGCGGACAAGGCATGATTTATGCCATTATGTCTTCTTACATTTCGGACTTTTATTTAAATGTCATGGGTCTTACCCCCATTTTTGTATTGCTCTTGATGCTTCTTGCCAGAGTGTGGGACGCTGTCAATGATCCTATTATGGGCATGGTGGTAGACCGATACGAAGGCAAACGCAGCAAATACAAACTATATCTGCTTGTGACTCCCATCCCCGTCGCTATTTTAACTTTTTTACTGTTTTTCGCGCCCAATATCAGCCAAACAGAGCGTATGATTTACGCGTCAGTTACCTACATACTTTGGGGCATGATTTATACCATGTCCGATGTCCCTTTTTGGAGTCTCCCCAACGCCATGACCCCCAATCCCAAAGAAAGGGCCCATCTTCTTTCTATGGGGCGCACGATCAACGGTATCGGCGCGGCAATCCCTATGGCAATCGTGATGGGACTCGGATATTTGCTTCCGCTGTTCGGATTGTCGGGAAACGGGTTAGAAAAAACCCGTTATATGGTCGCGGCAATCGTCGCATCCGTTATCGGCAATGCGATTTTTATCACCGTTTACTTTTTTGCCAAAGAAAGGGTCAAAATACCCCGTCCCGTAAGACAACCCGGCGACCCCAATGCCTTAAAGCTTATTTTCAAATCAAAACCGCTTATGCTTGTGGTTATCAT